>JAPSGM010000266.1 GCA_031177555.1 Chloroflexota bacterium | reverse complement strand
CGGCCGCTGGTCAGCGCGATCCGCCCTCGGCCGGCGTGCTCGCCTCGACCGGCAGCACCGAGCGGCCGCCGTAGTAGCCGCAGGTGGGGCAGACGTGATGGGCGCGCTTCAGCTCGTGACAGTGCGAGCACTCCACCAGCGGCGGCGCGCTGATCGCCAGGTGGGCCCTGCGCTCGCCCTGGCGTGCCTTGGAAACCTTGCGCTTGGGAACACCCACGCGTGATGACTCCTGGATGCAGATACCGGGATGGGGAACGCGAAGTATAGCCGCCGGCGCCCCGGCTGGCGAGGAGGGCTCAGTTGCGGTCGCGGTCCAGGAAGCGCGCCAGCACCGCCAGCCGCGGGTCGATCTCCTCGGCATCGTGGAGGCGGTGCTCGCCGCGCAGCGGCTCACCGCACTCCGGGCAGAGGCCCTCGCAGTCGGGACGGCAGAGCGGGTGCATCGGCTCGGTCAGCGCGAACTCCTCGCGGAACACCGGCGTCAGGTCGAGCTCATGGTGCTCGTCGATGGCCCGCACCGCCTCGTCGCTGTCCGGCCCGGGCAGGGCCACGCCGCTGTCGGGGTCGATGCTGGGCAGGTACTCCTCCGAGACGTCGATGACGGCCGTCTCCACGTACGGCTCCAGGCAGCGCCCGCAGGTTCGCCGGACGTCGCCCTCCACCCGTCCGCGAACCAGGATGCCGCGGTTCGTGCGCTGCAGGCGCAGCGTGCCGTTGAGCGGCCCGGACAGCTCGACGTCGGGCGCCAGCGACAGGTAGCGGTCGCGCAGGCGGTGCTCGCGCACCGCGCCGGCCGGCTCGCGCAGGAGTCCCGCCACGTTGAACGCGGTCATGGCCGGGGGGCGGCTTCGGTCGCCTCCTGCTCCGTCTCCCCGACAGGCACGGTGTCACCCGGCGGGCGCGGCGGCCGGTGCCGCTCGTCGAGCATGTCGATCCCCCGCTTGATGCTGGTCAGCGCCTTGATGCATTCCCCCTCCAGCCGGATCAGGACGCCGGCCGCGTACTCGTCGGCGCCGCGCCGCACCTCGGCCGCTTCCGCGTTGGCGGCGTCCAGGATCTCCCCGGCACGCTGCTGCGCCATCCGCACCAGTTCGCGCTCCTCGAGCATATGCGCCGCCTGCTCCTGGGCGCGGGCGATGATCGCGTCGCCCTCCCCGCGGGCGCGGTCGGTGATGCGGCCCGCCTCCTCGGTGATGCGCCGCGCCTGGCGCACCTCGTCGGGCACCGAGACGCGCAGCTGGTCGATCAGCTCCAGCACCGCCGCCTGCTCCAGGACGACGTTGTTGGTGAGCGGCAGCTTCTTGCCGGACGCCACGAGGCTCTCGAGTCGCTCGACGAGGAAGATGATGTCCGTGGCCAGTGTCCTCCGTCCGAATCGGCGCCAGTATAGCCCCGCGTTTCACCCCTTCTGCGCCCCGAAGGTGCCCGCGCCGCCTCAGCCAGCCGGGCGGCTGAGCGAACGGCGGAGGATTGCCGGCGAGCGTCGATCCGGCGGCCCCGCGGCAAGGTGAGCCACTGCCCGGCTGAGATCGCCGGTGAGTGCACGGCCGGATCGGTTCCGTGGCCGGTTGAGCCACTGGCCGGCTGTCACGCCAGCCAGCCGTGTCGGGCGGAGGGAGGCCGAACGCCCTACCGGCTCTCCCTGAAGCGCTCGGCCAGCGCCCGCGCCACCGGCTCGGGAACCATGGCGCTGACGTCGCCGCCGAACTGGGCCACCTCCTTGGCCAGCGTGCTCGACACGAAGCCGTACTCCAGCGCGGTCATCAGGAAGACGGTGTCGACGCTGCGCTCCAGGCGCCGATTGGTGTGCGCCATCTGCAGCTCGGCCTCGAAGTCGCTGATGGCCCGCAGGCCGCGCACCAGGAAGCCGGCGCCCTGCCGGCGCGCGAACTCGACCGTCAGCCCGTCGAATGCCTCGACTGCCACGTGTTCGCCCAGATCCGCCACCGAGGCGCGGATCAGCTCCACCCGCCGCTCGATCGGGAACAGCGGCGACTTCTTGGGGTTGTGCAGGACCCCGACGATGAGGCGGTCGAAGAGCGACGCGGCCCGTCGGGCCACGTCGAGGTGGGCCATGGTCATCGGATCGAACGAGCCGGGGAAGATGGCGACGCGGCTCATGGCTCCTCCACTGCATCGGTCGTGGGCGTCCGCGGCGGACAGGCCAGGAAGGTGAGCGCGGTCTCGCCGAAGCGCCGTTCGCGCCATCGGGCCAGACCGGGCGGGACGGGGACCTCGGTCCGCCAGAAGTGCTTGACCACGACGTCCGCCTGGGGCGACAGGAGCGGGACCACACGCTCGAGCGGCGCGAGGATAGCACGCTCCGAGTAGGGCGGATCCAGGAAGACCAGGTCGAACCGCGGCTCGGCCGCGGCATCGGACAGGAAGCGCATGACGTCACGCGCACGGATCGATGCGCGCCCGTCCAGCCCGGTGCGCGCCAGGTTGTGGCGAATGGCGTCCAGCGCCTGCCTGCCGCGCTCCACGAAGGTGGCATGCTCGGCCCCGCGGGAGAGCGCCTCGATGCCCAGCGCGCCGCTGCCGGCGTAGAGGTCCAGCACGCGGGCCCCGGGGATCCGGTCGCCGAGGATGCCGAACAGGGTCTCCTTCACGCGGTCGGTCACGGGGCGGGTGTCCCGCTCGCCCGGGGCGCGCAGCGGCACGCCCCGGGCGGTCCCGGCAATCACCCGCATGCCCGCCTCACGCCGCGTCGCCCTCGTCCTGCTGGGCGGCGGCGAAATCGGACCGCAGGCGGGCCAGCTGCGGCCTCCGGGCAAGCGGCGGATCGGCCGCCACCAGGTGGTCGGCCAGCCCTCGCGCGCGCTCCGCCAGCCGGACGTGGCGCGGCTCGAACAGCGACGCGACGCGCAGCGGCGGCAGGCCGGATTGTTGCGTCCCGATCAGGTTGCCCGCCCCGCGCAGCGACAGGTCCGCCTCGGCGATCTCGAAGCCGTCGGACGAGCCGGCGACCACCTCCAGCCGTCGGCGGGCCAGCTCGTCGGTGGCGTCCGAGAGCAGGATGCAGAAGGACCGATGCGGCCCGCGTCCCACTCGCCCCCGCAGCTGGTGCAGCTGCGCGAGCCCGAAGCGCTCAGCATCCTCGACGACCATGACGCTGGCGTTCGGCACGTCGATGCCGACCTCGATCACGGTCGTGGCGACCA
>JAPSGM010000085.1 GCA_031177555.1 Chloroflexota bacterium | reverse complement strand
CGCCCTGCGCCGCTGGATCCCGAACCTGCAGTCGGTCAGCGTTCGGCGGGGTGGCCGCAGCGTGCGCCTGCAGGCGTGCACCTCCTGCCGCCGAACCCTGGAGAAGGCCTAGCCACCCGTCGGGCCTGGGCGGATGCGCCCGCGTCGCACGACGCGGGCGTCGTGCTGTTCGGGCGGCCTCAACCGGACAGGTCGCGCGCCGAGTCCAGCAGCAGGGTGAACGGCCCATCGTTGACGAGCTCCACCTCCATGGCCGCGCCGAACCGGCCCGTCTGCACGTGGCTGCCGGCGGCGCGCAGGCGCGCCACGAACCGCTCGACCAGCGGCCCGGCGACCTCCGGTGGAGCCGCGTCCGAGAATCCCGGCCGCCGGCCGCGCCGCAGGTCGGCGTGCAGCGTGAACTGGCTCACCACCATCAAGGCGCCGCCGGCATCGGCGATCGAGAGGTTGGTCCGCCCGGCGGCGTCCTCGAAGTAGCGCAGTCCGAGCAGCCTGTCCGCCATGCGGTCCACGAGGCCGGGCGTGTCGTTCCGGGCGATGCCGGCCAGCACCAGCGCCCCCGGTCCGATCTCGCCCACCGTCGTGCCGGCCACCCGCACGGCGGCGCGGGTCACGCGCTGGACCAGCAGCCGCATGGCCTCAGCCGGGCGCAGGCTCGACGATCGTCGGGCCGGCGTCCTCGTCCCGGCGCGGCCGGCCCAGCGCCCCCTCGGTGAAGCGCGCCTGCGCGTTCCAGATCATCCAGCCGGATGCGTCGTTGTCGGCCGCCGCCCGCATCTCGGCGCGGACCTGCGCCGCCGTGTATGGGGGGAATGGCCCGTAGCCGAAGTCCTGGATCCACGGGCGAATGCGCATCGGCAGTCCCCGCGACTGGCGGTTCATGATCTCGAGCGTCTTGTCGATGACGTCGTAGGGCGCCCGGTTGGGGACCGCGTGGTTGAAGACGCCGGCCCCGTAGTGGCTGGGGTAGACCATCGGGCTGAAGTAGTCGACGTACGGCATCATGACCTCGGGACGCTGCCCGATGCCCTGGTCGTCCGGCACGATGAAGCTGATCGGGAAGACGTCGGCGGCGAGGAATGCCCGCTCGGTGGCCAGCCGATCGGAGACGACCCGCATGACCCGCCGGATGGCGGGCAGCCGGAACGACTGCGAGTTCGGCAGGTTGGTGTCGGCCACGTCATACGGGCCGTCGCTGAAGAAGCGGATGTAGTCCAGCTGCACCTCGTCGAAGCCCTGGTCCGCCAGGTCCCCGGCGATGGCGGCCAGGTACTCGGCCACGCCCGGCGCCGCCGGGTCCAGCCAGATGCCGCCGATGTTGTCGCGCCACGGCTCACCGGTCCGCGAGTTGCGCACGGCCAGCTCCGGCCGTGACGCGCCAACCGTGTTGTCCTTCATGCAGACCATGCGGGCGATGGTGTAGATCCCTCGCTCCTTCAGGCGGGGCAGCAGCTCGGCGAGGTCGAAGATGGGTCGGCCGGCGGCGCCGGACTCCACCGCCTCGGGCAGGTCGGTCTCGTAGTAGAGCCAGCCGCCGGTCTCCTTTACGTCGATGACCACGGCATTGGCCTCTGTCCGCTCGAGGAGCCGCAGCAGCTCGTCCAGCCGGCCGGGCCCCTCGAACACGGCGGCGGGCGCGTAGAGCGCGCGTGCCTCGAACGGCTCCAGCGCAGCGTCGACGTCCATCTGCTGGCTGATCGGGGCCTCGGCCAACCGGTAGCCGGCGATCTTGTAGATCAGCGATCCCTCCTCCGGGACGCCGGGCAGCGCATAGCGGCCCCGGCGGTCGGTGCGCACCCACGTCTCCGAGCCCTCGACGAAGACGCGCACGCCGGCGACCGGGTCACCGTCCTGGTCGGTCACGACCCCGCGGACCTCGTTGCGCCGCAGCTCGACCGCCAGCTCCCCCTCGTCCGGGACGGTGGCCTGCACCGTGTCGTAGCCCTGGGCGCTGATCTCCAGCTCGGCGCCGCGTAGGGCCGTGATCGCGACGCGGCCATCCGACCCGCTCACCGGCGGCACGGAATCGCCGGCGACGGTCACATCCGGCACCGGCTCGCCGGTGCCCACCTCGGAGGCCACCACGGTCAGCTGGCGCGGCTGCTCGGGCGTCGGCTCCGCCGTGGGAACGAACGGCAGCGGGGCGGACTCGCCGCACGCGGCGAGCGTCGTGGCCAGCACCAGCAGCACGGCCAGGCTCCGCCGCAGCGGCGCGCGAGTCGGCGAGACGCGGATCAGGATCGGCTCCCTTCGGTGGTCGCAACGGTCCCGGCCCGCGCGGCGGCGCGCAGGGCCCGGACCGCCGGGCGCAGGTCGCCCGGCTGTGCGTACAGCGCGCTGCCGGTGACGAGCACGTCGCCGCCGGCCCCGTAGGCGGCGCCGATCGTCTCCAGGTTGACGCCTCCGTCGACGGCGATCGGCAGGTCGAGGCCGCGGCGGTCCGCCTCCGCGCGCAGCGCGGCCAGCTTGGGGAGGACCTCCGTGATGAACGCCTGCCCGCCCCAACCGGGGTTGACCGTCATCACCAGCAGCAGGTCGATGGCATCGAGGTATGGCAGCGCGCGCTCGGCCGGCGTCTCGGGGTTCACCGCCAGGCCCGCGCCACGACCGGCGCGCTGGATCTCCTCGATCACGGCGCCCGGATCGTCATCGGCCTCCAGGTGGAAGGCGATGACGTCGCTGCCGGCCTCGGCGAAGGGACGGACGTACCGCATCGGCCGGCTGATCATCAGGTGGCTGTGGTATGGCAGGGTGCTCTGGTCCCGCACCGCCTCGACCACCACGGGTCCCATGGTGATGTTTCCGACAAAGTGGCCGTCCATCACGTCGAGGTGGATCGAGTCCACGCCCCCCTCGGCCGCGCGGCGCACCTCCTCGCCGAGGCGGCTGAAGTCGGCGTTCAGCACGCTGGCGCTGATCTGCGGCGGCCGAGTCCCGTCCCGGCTCATCCGGCCACCGATGCGGGGCGCAGGTCCCGGCCGGCCAGCTGTGCGTGCAGCTGGCCACAGGCCGCCTCGATCTCCCGCCCGCGCGTGTCGCGCACGGTGACGGCCACGCCCGCCGCGCGGATGACATCGGCGAAGGCGTCCACCCGCGACAGCGGCGTGCCGCTCCAGCGGGAGCCCGGCGTCGGGTTGAGGGGGATGAGGTTGACGTGGCTGCGCCAGCCGCGGGCCAGCCCGGCCAGATGTTCGGCGGCCGGCAGGCCGTCGTTCAGGCCGTCGATCATCACGTACTCCAGGCTCACCCGCCGGCGGGTCACCTCGGAGAAGCGGCGTCCGCCGGCGATGACCTCGGCCACCGGCCACCTGCGGTTGATCGGCACCAGCTCGTCGCGCAGCTCGTCATCGGCCGCGTGCAGGCTGATCGCCAGGTTGACCTGCGGCAGGTCGCGGATCATGGCGTCCATCCCGGGGACCACGCCTGAGGTGCTGACCGTGATGTGCCGCGCGCCGATGCCGAGGCGGCGCCGGTCGTTCAGCAGCCGCACGGCGTCGAACACCCGCTCGCGGTTGTTCAGCGGCTCGCCCATGCCCATGAACACGATGTTGTAATGACTGGTCCGCGCGCCGGGCCGCCAGCCGGCGCCGAGGGCCAGCCACGGGGCGCGGTGCCAGTGCAGGACCTGGTCCACGATCTCGCCGGCGGTGAGCTGGCGCCCGAACCCGGCCTGGCCGGTGGCGCAGAACGGGCAGCCGACGGCGCAGCCGGCCTGGCTGGAGATGCAGATCGTGGTGCGCGCCGCCGAGGCGCCCCGCGCCGGGGTGCGCATCAGCACCGACTCGATGCGCTGGCCGTCGCCCAGCTGGTGCACCGCCTTGGCGGTCAGCCCCTCATCGGTCTGGACCACGTGGCTGGCGTGGATGGTGGAGAAGCGGAACACGTCCGCCAGCGCGCTGCGCAGCGGCAGGGGCAGGTCGCTGAGGTCGGCGAATCCCCTCACCTCCGGCCGATGCGCGCCGGCCAGCACCTGCTCGGCCCGGTACGCCGGCTCGCCGCGGGCTTCGAGCCACGCGGCGAGCGCACCGGGATCGACCTCGCTGATGGCCGGCGGGGGCCCGGCGAGCGGAAGCTCAGTCACGCCGCCCCATGAGCAGGAAGAGGTAGTACAGGAACGTCAGCAGCGCGGTCAGCGCGCCGGCGACGTAGGTCCAGGCCGCCGCCTTCAGCACCTCGCGCGCGCCGACCTGCCGCTCCCCCATCATGCCCAGGTTGCCGACGAACGCGAGCGCCTTGCCCGACGCGCCGATCTCGACCGGCAGCGTCACGAAGGTGAAGACCACGGCCGCGCCGAAGGCGAACAGGCCGATCCAGGCCAGGTTCAGGAAGTTGAAGATCAGGCCGCCGATGATCAGCCACGGGGCGATGCTGCTCCCGAACTGGGCCACCGGCACGATCGTCTGGCGCACCGCCATCCACGGATCCCGCTCGCGGTCCTGCAGGGCATGGCCGACCTCATGGGCGATCACCGCCGCGGCGGCCACGGAGAGCCGCTCGCCGCCCGGCACGCCCAGGGCCATCTCGTTCGGGTCGAAGCTGCCCAGCTCCGGCCGGCCGGAGACGGCACTGCTGACGCGCAGCACCTTGCCGCGCGGGTCGTAGTGGTCGGTGAGCTGGCCCTGCACCGGCTCGATCTTCACGTCGTGGAGGCCCTGGTGGTCCAGGAGCCTGCGCGCGAAGTCGAAGGCGCTCATGTTGATGCCCGAGTCGACCTTCGACCACTTGGAATAGGCGGAGCGCACGCGCCACGCGGCCCATCCGGTGATGGCAATGCTGGGAAGCATCACCAGCAGCACGTACGTCATGAATCCCATCGTTGTTCTGCCACCTCCCAGAGGCCAGCCGAGTATAGCCGAGCCGGGGTGAAGCGCCGGTTCGGGCCCGATGAAGGGGCCCTAACCGCCGCCGGGGCACAACCTGAGGAACATCGTCGGCGGTGGCGGCGAGAGTTCGGCACGCGTCATGCGGGAGGAGCAACAGGACCGAGACGAACGAACACGCCGACACTGAGGTGCCTGTCCATGACGAAGAACGAGTGGATGAAGTCCGTGCGCGACGCCCGGAAGCGCGTGCCCAGCCGCGAGGCCGACCGCCCGGGCCCGAGACGCTTCCTGGCCATTGGCGCGTTGGGAGCGGCAGCCGGTGCCGTCGCCGCGTTCCTGTTCGACCCGCAGCGCGGCGCGGCGCGGCGCGCCCAGGTCGTCGGCCGCGCCGGAGCGCTGTGGCGCGACGCCACCGCGAGCATCGAGCGTGGCACGCGCTACGTCGGCTCCACCGTCGAGGGCAAGGCCCAGGCTCTGAAGCACGCTGGCGAGCACGAGCCGATGCCGAACGACGCGTCGCTGGCCATGAAGGTGGAGAGCGAGCTGTTCCGCGACCCGGAGATTCCGAAGGGCGACATCAACATCAACGTCGAGCAGGGCGTGGTCGTGCTGCGCGGCCAGGTCGCCGACACCGGCATGAGCGACCGCCTCGAGAAGACGGCGCGCGCCATCCCCGGCGTGTGGGAGGTCGAAAACCTGCTGCACCTGCCCGGTGAGCCGGCTCCGACCCACCGCTGAGGGCGGCCCGGCTAGCTCCGCGCCGAGGCCGCGGCCGCGCCGTCGGGGGGTGGGGCGGCGCCCAGTAGCAGGTGGTCGCGCGGCAGCCCGCGCCGCCAAGCGTCGGCAGGCATCGCCGGGCGGCCGGCGGGCTGCACCACCTCGAGCAGGAGGGCCCCCTCGCCGCAGGCGACCTGAGGCCACGCCCCGGGGAGCAGGGCCCCGATCGGCACGCCGGTGACGCCCGCCGCCGGCCGCGCCGCGCGGACGTGCAGCCGCTCGCCGTCGATCGTCGTCCACGCCCCGGGCCATGGCTGGAGGGCACGGACCTGGCGGTCGATCTCGTCCGCCGCGCGGCGCCAGTCGATCCAGCCGTCGGCGCGCCGGAAAGGGCGGATGAAGGTCGCCGCCGTCTCGTCCTGTAGCGTCGCCCCGGACGCGTCGGCCGGCCAGTAGCGCAGCCGGCCCGGCACGACTTCGGCCGCCAGGCTCGCGAGGCGCTCCTCCAGCAGCGGCGTCGTCTCGCGGCCATCGAGCGGGACGCGCCATTGCTCCACGATGGGCCCCGCGTCCAGCGCCTCGGTCATGATCATCAGTGTCACGCCCGCCTCGGCGTCCCCGGCCAGGATGGTCGAGGCCACCGGCGCGGCGCCTCGATGGCGGGGCAGCAACGACGGATGGACGTTGAGCGGCGGACGCTCACCGACCTCCAGCAGGTCGGCTGGCACCAGTTGCCCGTAGGCGACCAGCAGCAGCCCATCAGGCCGGTGCTCGCCCAGGAGCGTTCCTGCCTCGTCCGAGCGCAGGCGACGTGGCGTCTCGACGCGAAGGCCCCGCTCCCGCGCCATCGCGGCGATCGGCGACGGACGGGGCCGCAGGCCGCGGCCGGCGGGTCGGTCCGGCTGGCTGATCACCAGCGGCCGCTCCCCCATGTCGACCAGGCGCTTGAGGAGCGGGACGCCGAACGATCCGGTCCCCAGGAAGACGAGCCGTCCGAGTGCGCTCACCCGCGGTCGTCGTCCACTAGATGCCCGCGGTGGCCTCTGTCTCGACCTCGCTCGGCGCCTCCGTGACCCGCACCAGCTCCTCCAGCGACTCGAGGTGGTCGATGTAGAGGATGCCGTTGAGGTGGTCGATCTCGTGCTGCAGCGCCCGGGCGAAGAGCTCCTCGCCCTTGACCCTGAACTCCTTGCCGTATCGGTCCTTGGCCTTGACGGTGACCCGCGCATGCCGCTTCACCTCGGCCACGAATCCGGGGATCGACAGGCAGCCCTCCCAGTCGATGACCTCGCCGGACTGGCGCACGAGCTGGGGGTTGACCAGCTCGGTCACGCGGTCCTCCAGCTCGATCACGGCCACCTGCAGCCCCACGCCGATCTGGTTCGCCGCCAGCCCGATGCCGGGGGCGTCGCGCATGGTCTCCAGCATGTCGTCCAGCAGCCGATGGAGCGACGCGTCGAACTGCGTCACCCTCTTGGCGCGCTCCCGCAGGATCGGCTCCTCGGCGGTCAGGATGCGGCGGATGACCATGGGCGCATTGTACCGATGCGCCCCCTCGCCGCTGCCTACAGCAGCGACTCCGGGTCGACGTCAATGGCAACGCCGGCGGGCACGCGTTCCAGCGCCGCGAGGCGCGCATCGTCACCGGCGGCGCGCACCACCACCTGGAACCGCCAGCGTCCGGCGCGACGCGGAACGTACGAGGGCAGCGGGCCGTGGACCTCGACGCCCTCGACCGCCACGGCCTCGGCGGCGGCCGCCGCCCTGGCCTCAGCGCGCGACCGGTCGGGGTCGGCCACCAGCAGCCGCGCCAGCACGCTGAACGGCGGGTAGCCAAGCAGCCGGCGCCGGACGAGCTCCTCGTCGGCGAAGCCGTCCACGTCCATCCGCGCGGCGGCCGCCACCGCGTAGTGGTCGGGCGCGTACGTCTGGACGACCACCCGCCCCGGCATCGGTCCACGGCCGGCCCGCCCGGCGACCTGGGCCAGCAGCTGGAAGGTGCGCTCCGGCGCCAGGTAGTCCGGCAGGTTGAGCGTGACGTCGGCGGCGATGACGCCGGCCAGCGTCACCGAGGGCAGATCCAGG
>JAPSGM010000084.1 GCA_031177555.1 Chloroflexota bacterium | reverse complement strand
GCAGCAGCGGCGCCACGATGCCCAGCACGGCGCCCAGGCTGGCGCCGGCCGCGGTGCCGATGATGTACGGGTCGGCCAGCGGGTTGCGCAGCACGGCCTGGAAGACCGCGCCGGACATGGCCAGGCCGCCGCCCACCAGCATGGCCGTCAGCACCCGCGGCAGGCGGAGCTGGAAGATGATCGTCTCGTCGGTCGACTGCCACGTCTCGGCCAGCGGCAGGGCCAGCAGGCGGCGTCCCAGGATGCCGAGCGTGTCGCCCACCGACACGCCCACGCTGCCCGCCGCCAGCGCCAGGACCACCACGGCGCTCAGCAGCAGCGCGCCGAGGCCCAGGACCGCGGTCGCCCGGCTGAGGGACGGGCCGGTGGCCAAGCGTGTGGTGGCCGCCGTACGGCTGACCGCGGCGCCCATCAGCCGAAGGCCTCCGGATGGATGGCGCGGGCCAAGGCCTCCAATCCGTCCACGATGCGTGGCCCGGGCCGCGTGATGAGGACGTCCTCGGGCAGCGGCAGGACCCGATCCTCCTGGACGGCCGTCATCCCGCCCCAGCCCTGCCGCTCGGCGACCGACTCGGCCGTGATGCTGGGGTCGTAGGCCGCGTCGCCCAGCAGGATGACCTGCGGGTCGGCGGCCACCAGCTCCTCCAGCTGGATGGCGGTGGTCACCGCGTCGCCGGTGATGGGGTCGCCCCCGGCGGCCTCGATGAGCGCGGCCAGGAACGAGTCCTCGCCGGCGGTGTAGATCTGGCCGCCCGCCACGCCGACCTCGTAGAAGACGCGCGGCCGCTCCTGGTCCTCGACGGCCTCCTCGACCGCCGTGACCCGCTCGCGCATGTCGGCGACGATCGCCGCGGCCTCGGCCTGCGTGTCGAGCGCCTCGCCCACCAGCCCGATGTCGGCGTACACGCCGTCGAGCGACTCCGGGTAGAGGACCAGGACCGGCAGCCCCAGCTCACCGAGCGCATCGATGTCCGCCGAGGGCGTCAGCTCGTTGCCGGCCGCGAGGACGAGATCCGGCTCGATCTCGACGACCGCCTCGCGGTCGACGCCGGTGAAGCTGGCCACGTCGGGGACGTCCTCGATGGCGTCGAGGACGTCGGCCGGGAAGCCGTCGCGGAAGTCGTTGACGCCCACGATGCGGTCGCACGCCTCCAGCGCGCAGACGATCTCCGTGTTCGACGGGGCGAGGCTGACGATGCGCTGCGGCTCGGCCTCGATGACGACCTCGCGGCCGGCGTCATCGGTCAGGGTGACCGGGTAGGAGGTGGCGGGCTCGGGCGTGGGCGCGCCGACGACGCTCGACGGCGGCGCCAGGCTCGGCGACCCCGGGGCCGCCGTACTGCAGGCGGCCAGCACGAGGGACAGGACGAAGAGGAGGGGGACGCGAAGACGAGATGCCATGGTGATGCCGTTCCCTTTCACACGAGGGCTGTGACATCGCGACCTGGCTGGGCGACCTGGCTCCCGGGCGGTCCGTCAGGACCGGGCCCGGATACAGTTGCGGGACAGCGCCGGCCTTGCACCGGCTTCGCCATTCACCCGCCGGCCTTTCGGCGGCGGCACCCGTCGCGGTCTTCGGATGGTAACGGGCGGATCGTACCAGACGCCGACGCAGTGCCCGCGCCGCCGCGCTATTTCTTGCCCGTCTCTCGTCAGGTGCACATTGCGCAGGCTCGCGGCGGTCCGCACCCGCCCCAATTCCCGTGCACGATTGGCCAAGCGGTCAGGCTCGGGTCAGATGCCAGCGATCTGCCGAAGGCGCCTCGGACTCACCCCGGGAGAATCTGGCAGGAATCCGCGCCTGGGCTGGTGCCGACGGCACGAGGCCCGCCGGCCAAAGGGCCGAGGCGGGCCTCGGATGCGGGGTGCGCCTCGGAGTTACGCAGGCGCGGCGACCTCGGCGCGGCCGTACAGCGGCGTCTCCTTCGAGGCGTCGGTCAGCATCGGGTCGAGCATCTTCTGGATCGCCAGCGTGTGGGTGCACCCACCGGCGGACTCGAAGAGGTGGCAGTCGCAGTGCCACGTGTCGGCGTCGAGGCTGATCGCGTGCGAGCCGTTGTCCCCGGCGAACGCCGCCGTCAGGCTCGAGATCTTCACCCGATCCGGCTCATGCGCATAGCGCATCGCCTTCTCGATCTTGCCGATCATGCTCGAATGCACGTCGCGTCTCCTCCCGGCGCCGGCATCCGGCGCCGTGCTACGGCGCCCGTCAGTCGGTCCTGGCGAGCCGCTCCTTCAACATCGCCAACAGTGTAACCGGGGTCGGGTCGGTCTGGTAGAGGATCGCGAGATAAACGCTCACCAAGTCGCCCAGCGCCACCGCGGTGAGGGTCCGGGCCAGCGGTGACGGGCCCTCGGCCCAGACCACCGACCGGTTGGTCGCCCGCTCGCCGAGCAGCTCCTCCACGACGCGGTAGCGGGACGCGATGGCATCGGCCTCTTCCCGCTCGCGGATCTCGACCACGTACAGCGCGTCGGACAGCTCGCGCGGGTTGAGGCTGCCCTCGATGGCGTTGTGGTTGGCCTCCGGCATCGGCTCGTGCATGGCCCAGCTCTTGGCGTTCTCGTTGAGCTGGGTCTTCCAGCGATGCGCCACCGGCTGCATCGGTCCCGCGCCGTAGACGACCGGGATGCGGCCAAAGATCGACCAGGCCAGCTGCTTGGCCTGGTTGGCGCCGGTCTCGACCGACGACGCGTTGCGCTCGAGCAGGTCCTCCAGCGCCTCGACGGCGGGACCGAACGGGTCCGGCTCGGACAGAAGGCCGGCGCGCACCAGCAGCTCGTGGACGAGGCCCAGGCTGAAGCCCAGCGCGGCGCGTGGCTGGCCGGGCTGCTCGTAGCGGAGGTACGGGGTGGCGTCGGCCTCCGCCTGGCGGCCCAGGGCGCCGCCGGTGCTCACCACCACCAGCGGGACGCCGCGCTGCCGTGCCGCCGCCACGCCAGAGAGCGTCTCGACCGTCTCGCCGGAGTGGCTGGCCGCCACCACCAGGGTCCGCTGGCCGACCCACGCCGGCAGGCCGTAGTCGCGGTGGATCAGCAGCGGGACGCGCAGCCGGTCGCCGGCCAGCCCCGCCACCAGCTCGGCGCCGATGGCCGAGCCTCCCATCCCCAGCAGCACCACGGCGTCCACGTCGCGATGGCGCTCGTCGAGGTCTACCGAGGCGGCCACGCGCCGGGCCATGGCCAGCTGGCGCGGTAGCTCGCGGACGCGGCCCAGCATGTCGGAGACGTCGATCCGCCGCAGGACCTCGGCGTCGTCGAGGGTGATGGCCTCGTCGAACTGCGGCGGGGCACCGGCGTCGGCGCCGTCCTCCTCGGGGCGGCGCCCGGGCTCCTCGTCGGGATGCTTGTAGCCGAAGAAGTCTCGTGCGTCCACGCTCGTCAGCCCGCCCTCATGCCGCGGCGACCGGGGCGGCGGCGATCCGGCGGCCCTCGTCCAGCAGCGCCTCCACGTCGTCCGGCGACCGGGCCTCGACGTAGATGCGCAGCAGGGCCTCGGTGCCGCTGAAGCGGATGAGCAGCCACGACCCGTCCTCGCGATAGAACTTGAACCCGTCCCCTGTCTCCAGCGGCCGACGCTCCCGCACCGCCAGGGCGGCCAGCGCCTCCGGCGCCTCGTGCTCCAGGCGCGCCAGGGTATCGGCCTTGACCGCTTCGTAGCCGTCGCGGCTGAAGCGGATGTCGATCCGGTGGTAGTAGGACGGGCCGGCCAGCGCCTGCAGCTCGGCCAGCACCTCGGACGCCCGCCTGCCCTTGGTCAGCCACAGATCGAGCAGGAAGAGGCCGGACGCCAGGCCGTCCCGCTCGGGGATGTGCATGCCGAACCCGAAGCCACCGGACTCCTCGCCGCCGATGACGGCATCGGTCTCGGTCATCTTGGGCCCGACGTACTTGAAGCCCACCCCCGTCTCGTGGGCCTGAGTGCCGTAGATCTCGGCCAGGCGCGGCGCCATGGACGTGGTGGTGACGGTGTAGACCGCCGGACCGATCTGGCCGCGCACGTCGAGCAGGTACCAGTACAGCAGCCCGTAGACCTGCAGCTGGTTGACGAAGACGCCCTCCTCGGTGGCCATGCCCACCCGGTCGGCGTCGCCGTCAAACGCGATCCCGATGTCCGCGCCCCAGCTCGGGATCTCCTGCAGCCACGCGTCGACGTTGGGGCGGATCGGCTCGGGGTTTACGCCGCCGAAGTACGGGTTCCGCTCGGTGTGCAGCTCCCGGACCGTCATACGGCCGTCGCCCAGCAGGCGGGTGAACCAGCCGGCGCCCGAGCCGTACAGCGGCTCCACCAGGACGCGCTTCTCCGCCGACTTGATGCGGTCGATGTCGACGATGCTCTCCAGCTGCGCGCGGAAGCGCGGGTACGGGTCGAAGACCTCGACCAGCCCGGCGGCCATCGCGTCGTCGTAGTGGCGGCGGGGCGGCAGCTCGTCCTCGGGGTGCTGGTCCATGGTCGCCTCGATGGCGCCCAGCATCTCCGGCGCGGCGGCTCCGCCGGTATCGGCCTTGACCTTGAAGCCGTTATCGGTCCACGGGTTGTGGCTGGCGGTGATGACGATCCCGGCGCCGGCGCCCAGCTCGCGGGTGAAGAAGGAGCCGACCTGGGTCGGCACTGCCTCGGGGGGCTGCAGCGAGGGGATGTCGTGGGCGGCCAGCACCTCCACGCAGGCCCGCGCAAAGTGCTCCGACGCGAAGCGCCGGTCGTGGCACACCACCACGCCGCGGTCGGCGGCCCCGGCCCGCTGCAGGTACTCCGCCACGCCGCGCGCGCAGCGCCGGACGTTGTGGAAGGTGTAGTCCTCGGCGATGGCGGCGCGCCAGCCATCGGTTCCGAACTTGATCTTCGTCACGCTGAACTATGGTACCCGCAGGCTTTCGTCCACGGCATGAACGCCGGAAGCGGCGGCGGCTGCCTGGGGCCTATTTGCCGCCCGTGACAAATTCGCGGCGCCGAGCGGCCTGGAATGGCACCACATCGGCGGCTGCTTAGGTGATCCATGCTCCCGGGGAAATCCTCCGGCCTGCGCGTGCGCCCGAGCCGTCATCCCACTCCCATCCGTCGATCGGCCAGCCGCGAGATGCGATCCAGCTCCTCCTGCAGCCGCACGAGGATCGGCCGGATGCGCTCCCGCGGTCCCACCCGCAGCAGCTCGCCCTCCTCCACCCGCAGGCGGCAGAACGGCAGCGGGACGAGCTGGCGGTCCCAGCGGCGCGTCAGCCTGACTGGCGGACGCGCGGCGACCGCCCAGGGCAGCACCGGCAGCCCGGACTCGCGCGCTACGATCAGGACGCCGGGCTTGGCGACCCGATGTGGCCCGGCGGGCCCGTCGCAGCTGGCCACCAGGCTCTTCCCCTCGCGTCCGACGCGGGCCATGGCCCGCGAGACGCTGGTGGCCTCTCGCGAGCCCTGCTTTCCGGATTCCGGCAGCGTGACGGCGCCCCAGCCCAGGCCGTGCAGCATGGCGTTCATGACGATGCCGCGGAACCGCCGCGTGCTGAACGAGACGTGCACGTGCCCGGGCCGCAGGCGGTAGGCCGCCGCGGCCGCCCCCAGGTTCGACTCGTGCCAGATGGCGAACACGACCTGGTCCTGCCGCACCGGCGGCCCGGAGAAATGGGCGGTGCGGGCCACCAGCCGCACGTACAGGGCCAGGCCCCTGCCGAAGAGCCGCGCCAGCCAGCCGAACCGCACGCGCTCCACCCGCGCGAGGTCGCCGGAGGGACCGATGGGTGGCGGCTCCATCGGCCCGCTACAGGTAGGACTCGCCGGCCTTCTCGGCGATCTCGTCCAGGACCGGCTTGATCTCCTCGGCCCGGTCGCGGGCACAGACCAGCAGCGCGTCGGGCGTGTCGACGATGATCACGTCGTGCAGCCCGACGGTGACGACCAGGCGCTCACCGCCGTGGACCAGCACGTCGCGGGAGCCGCGGTCGAGGTGCCGGCCGGACGCGACCAGCGAGTCGCCGCTGCTCGACGAGAGCGCCTCCAGCAGCGCCGACCACGAGCCGATGTCGCTCCAGCCCGCGTCCAGCGGCACCACCGCCACGCGGCCCTCGGCCGCCGCGGCTTCGGCGATTCCGGCGTCGATCTGGATGGCCGGGATCGGCTCCAGCACGTCGCGGACGTCGCTCATCCACCCCGGCGTGCGATTGATCCCCGCGATCCGGTCCAGCGCCTCGGCCAGTGCCGGCTGGAAGCGCTCCAGGGCCTGGCGGAAGGCGTACACGCGCCAGACGAAGATGCCCGCGTTCCACAGGTAGCCGCCCTCGTCCACGAAGGCCTGCGCCCGCTCGGCATCGGGCTTCTCCACGAAGCGATCGACCAGCGCCGCCGGCGAGGCCGGATGCAGCCGCTCCCCGACCTTGATGTAGCCGTATCCCGTGGCGGCGTGCTTCGGGGGCACGCCAAGCGTCACCAGGTAGCCCCGCTCGGCGACACGGATCGCCTCCTGCATCGCGGCGACGAAGGTCGCCTCGTCCTGCAGGTAGTGGTCGGCCGGCAGCACCAGCGCGATCTCGTCCGACTCGCGCCGCGCCAGCGCCGTGGCGAGGGCGGCCGCCACCCCGGTCGAACGCGCCAGCGGCTCACCCAGCACGTTGTCGGCCGGCAGGTGCGGCAGCTGCTCCTGTGTGGCGCGGACGTGCGCCTGCGAGGTGATGACGTAGATGTCGTGCGGCTTGAGGAGGCTGCCCAGCCGGGCCACCGTCTGCTGCAGCAGGCTCGTCTCGCCGGTCAGGGCCAGCAGCTGCTTCGGTGACTTCCGTCGCGAGAGCGGCCAGAGGCGCGTCCCGACCCCGCCGGCCATGACGATGGCGAACATCGGCCTAGACGCTACACCACCTCCGACTCCAGGCGCTCGCCCAGCTCCAGCGTCCGCCGGTAGGCGGCCCAGACCGCGTCGGACAGCACGGTGCGCAGGCCGCCCTTCTCGAGCTCGTAGATCGCGGCCGAGGAGGTCCCGCCCGGCGAGGTAACCAGGTTGCGCAGCTGCGCGGGATGCAGGTCGGACGCCGCCGCGTACTCCGCCGACCCAATCAGCGTCTCGACCACCAGGTCGTGCGCCAGCTCGCGGGGGAAGCCCATGTGCACGCCCGCATCGATCAACGCCTCCATGACCGAGAACAGGTAGGTCGGCCCGGTCCCCGACAGGGCGGTGGCCATGGCGACGAACGCCTCGTCGGCGACTTCCTTCTCGGAGCCGATGGCGCGCAGCACCCGCCGCGCCTGCTCGCGCTGGGCCGACGTGCAGGCGGGCGACGCCGCCCACACCGCGATCCCCCGCCCGATCTGCGAGGGCGTGTTCGGCATCGCGCGCACCACGGCCGGGTGGTCCAGGCCGGTGGTCAGGGTGCGCAGGGTCGCGCCGGCCACGATCGAAAGCACGACCTGGCCGTCGGCCAGGGCCGGGCCCACCTCGCGCATGACGCTGACCAGCATCTGGGGCTTCACCGCCAGCACGACGATCTCGGCGTCGTCCACCGCCTGGGCGTTGCTCGAGACGACCCGGATCCCGTGCCGCTCGGCGAGCGCCTCGCGCCGCTCACGGCGCGGATGGGAGGCGACCAGGCTCTCCGGCGGCACGGCGTGGTGGGCCAGCAGGCCGGAGATCATCGCCTCGGCCATCACCCCGGCGCCCACGATCGCCACCTGCATCCCGCCGCGTTCCTCGCT
>JAPSGM010000265.1:1320-3188 GCA_031177555.1 Chloroflexota bacterium | reverse complement strand
CGGATGCAGCGGCCGCGGGGGGAGTTCACGATCGTGATCGCCGGCCTGGCGGCTGCCGCGGACGCCGGCGCCGGGCTGGACCCGCGCGGGGTGGCTGAGCAGGCGGCCCGAGAGGGGCTGTCGCATCGGACCGTCGCCAACCTGCTGCGCGGCGGCGGCCTCTCCCGGCGCGAGGCGTACGACATCGCGGATTCGCATTCCCCAGGGCACGCTGGTAAGCCGCCCGTAACTGGCCGGTAAGCGCGTGCGGCTAGGGTTGCCGTCGCGACCGCCGCCTCGCCCGGTGCGTCGGTGCAGCCCCGCAGATGGGGCATGGAGGACACATCGGATGAACAAGGTGCTGCTCGTCGGTCGGCTGACCCGCGACCCGGAGCTGCGATCGCTGCCGTCGGGCAAGCCGGTCGCCAACTTCGTGATCGCCACCAACGAGTTCCGTGGCGGAGGCGCCGGGGAGCGGACGGAGTACCACAACATCGTGGCCTGGGACCGGCTGGCCGAGATCTGCGGCAAGTTCCTGTCGAAGGGGCAGCTGGTCGACATCGAGGGCCGGCTGCAGACGCGGCAGTGGGACGACGACGCCGGCGTCCGCCACTGGAAGACGGAGATCGTCGCCAACGGCCTGGAGATGCTCTCGGGCCGCGGCAAGAAGGAGTACGCCAAGGAGGTCCAGGTCGTCGCCGAGGCCGGGCCGGACGGCATGCCGGCGTCCGGCGCCGCCGGCAACGGCAGCTCGGATGAGCCGGAGGAGGCGCTGGTCGCCCTCTAGGCCAGGAGGCGGGCGAGGGAGGCGATCCTTCCTCGCCCCGCCCCGGGCTTCCTGATCCGGTCCGACCTCATCGCACTCGCGACCGAAAAGGCTGGATAGCTCCCGCGTATTGGCAGGAGCCGGACCAGTAGGCAGCCGGTAAGCGCCACCCGCGACAATCATTCAAGGCCGGGGCGACGTCCACGGCCGCTGATCCGCGACGATCGGGCGGTGCAGGCGACCCCGGCCGCGTCGCGGCCGCAGGAACCTCAGGGCTTTACAACGGCCACGTGAGTTGCCTCGGGACCGGGACCTGAGAAAGGCACGGGTTCGACGCAAACCCGTGCGGGTCGGCGCACCGTGACGCGGCGAAGCAGCGCGGTGAAGAGACTGCCTAGCGACCGCCTCGAAGCGCCACCGCCGGCGGTGGCAGCCAGGCGCCAAGCATCAGCCTCGCGAGTGAATTGCCTCGTGCGTTCATCATGTATGCGTTGGACGGTGTATTCGTGCATGGTCGTGCCCTGCGATGGTGCGCCCCCTTGCAATCAGATTGGGGCCATACGTTGCCCAGCGGTTCAATAATCAGCTCGGCATCAGGCGCGGCGCGGCGACGGCCGGACGGGCCGTTGATCCAACCTGACACGGATCGGGCGGTGCAGGCTGGCGCGGCCCTTATGATGAATGCATGGCCGAACCGGTCGCGTTCATCAGTCGATTCCGCATCAAGCCTGGCCAGCGCGACGCATACGAGCAGCTGGCCGCCGAGGTCACGCCGCGTATCCAGGCGACAATGCCGGGAACCCTCGTGTACCTGCAGTTCCTCGGAGCCAGCGACGAGCTGACCATCATCCACGTCTTCGGCGATCCCGACGCGATGGACCGTCACGCTGAGGGAGCCAAAGCGCATAGTGGAGTAGCCATGCAGCTCTTCGAGCCTCTTGGCTGGGAGATCTACGGCAAGCCTGGCCCAGTGGCGCTGGCGGCGCTCGAAGCTGCAGCTAAGCAGGCGGGCGTGCCACTGAGGGAGTACCCGGAGTTCACGTCGGGTTTCCTCCGCCCGTCGGCACTGTCAACTCCGGACGTTTAGTTCCGATGCCACTGCTCGGCGCCCTGACGCAAGCCT
>JAPSGM010000265.1:361-1310 GCA_031177555.1 Chloroflexota bacterium | reverse complement strand
GCCGCGCTGCCGCTCGGCTGGGAGATTCGCGGCGTGTAACCGATTTGAGGACGTGTGCGTCCAACATTGCGACCTCCCCTCGTCAATGGCCACGATCCCAGATCGCACGTGAGGTGACCGCGCATCGTGGACACGGCCACTCAGGTCCACAACTTCATCGAGGAGCTGCCGGGCTGGCAGCGCAACCTGGCCGCCCGCATCCGTGAGCTGATCCACGAGGCCGACCCTCACATCCGCGAGGAGTGGAAATGGGGCACTCCGGTCTTTGTGCGAAACGGCAACGTCTGTGCGATTGGCGCATTTCGTGACCACCTCAAGGTGAATTTCTTCAAGGGCGCGGCCTTGAGTGACCCGGGCGGCCTCTTGAACGCCGGGCTTGAGGCAAAGACGAGCCGGGCCATCGACCTCGCAGACGGAGACGGGATCGACGAGGAGAAGCTCCGCGCACTGGTACGCGAGGCCGTAACGCTAGACGGGTAGGCGTCGCGACAATCGACAGACCGAGCGACGTTGACGGCCGCTGATCCGCTTGGGATCGGGCGGTGCAGGCGACCCCCGGCCCTATGTAGTGGATGTGCGCTCGAGCCACCCTATGAGCTGGCGCCGGCTTTGGATCCGAAGCCGGCCCAACGCGTTCGCCATGTGTGACTCCGCGGTACGAACCGCGATGCCGAGCTCCGAGGCAATCTGAGCGTCGGTTAGGCCCGCAGCCGCCAAGCGCACGACTTCAAACTCTCGTGGCGTTAGTTCGGCATCAGGTTCGGCAGACAGCTCGACTGGCGTTGCCCCACCGAAGCTGGCAAAGCGCCACTCCATGAAGCGGCGGATACTCGCAAGTGACTTGTCGACCTGCGCCGACTCCATCTCGGAAGTGCGGGCAATGTCCTCATCGGACAGTCCCAATCCGAGCAAAACGAGGACGGACAACTCTCGGCTCGAAAGTCGTCGT
>JAPSGM010000265.1:0-351 GCA_031177555.1 Chloroflexota bacterium | reverse complement strand
CGACTTGTCGACCTGCGCCGACGGCAACCCCGCCGGCGGTAGCGGCAATTGCGGCGTGACGTGGACCGGTGCGCCGACGGCCTATAGCCAGGCCGCGAGCGTCACGGCGGCTGCGAACGTTCCGGCCGGCAGCTACACCATCGACCTGAAGGAAGCGAACGGCAACACCGAGACGACGAACGCTACTGGCGGTGCCAAGCTCGACGACAATACCGCAACGACCCTGACGTTTGTCGTGAGCGAGCCGGCAGGATGCGACAACTACTTCGAGGCTGACTTCCTCCGCCCGTTTGACGGCTCGCATCCGGAGAGCACCCTCATCAACAACCAGGTCAAGAACGGGCGCGTGGC
>JAPSGM010000083.1 GCA_031177555.1 Chloroflexota bacterium | reverse complement strand
GCGAGAGGTCGGCATCGATCTCTCGCACCAGCCGGAGGAGCTCCCTCGCTTCTTCGACGCCTTCGCGGGCGGTGAGGCGGCTGGCGGCGCGGACATGGTCGTGGGCTCGCGCTACCTGCCCGGTGCCCGGATCGAGGGCTGGTCGTGGAAGCGCAAGGTGTGGAGCCGGATGTCGAACCGCATCATCCGGCTCGTGCTGGGCGTGCCGCTGAGCGACTTCACCAACGGCTACCGGCTCTACAGCCCGCGGGCGGTGCGGCACCTGGCCTCCGCGCCGCTGCGCGAGACGGGGTACATCAGCCTGTCGGAGTGGGCCTACGCCCTCCATGCCGCCGGGCTACGGATCGAGGAGGTTCCCACCGTGTTCATCAACCGCCGGCTGGGCGTGTCGAACATGTCGGCGGGGGAGGCGCTGAACGCCCTGCGCGGCCTCGTGCGCATGAAGCGCCGCATCCCGGCGCAGGGGAGCAGGTAGACCCATGCCACGAGCGCTCATCACCGGCATCACCGGCCAGGACGGCTCCTACCTCGCCGAGTTCCTGCTCGACAAGGGCTACGAGGTCTGGGGGCTTGTCCGCTCATCAAGCCTCGGCACGTTCGAGCGCATCGAGCACATCCTGCCGCGGCTCAAGCTGCTCGAGGGCGACATGACCGACGAGGGGTCGCTGGTCCGTGCCCTGAAGGACAGCCGGCCGGAGGAGGTCTACAACCTGGCGGCGCACAGCTACGTCCATCGGTCCTTCGGCCAGCCGGTCTTCACCGCCGACGTCACCGGCCTCGGGGTTGCCCGCATCCTGGAGGCCATCCGCGAGACCGACCTGGGGATCCGCTTCTACCAGGCATCGAGCTCGGAGATGTACGGCAACACGCCGGAGTCGCCGCAGGACGAGGACACGCTGCTGGTCCCGGCCAGCCCGTACGCCGTGGCAAAGGTGTTCGGGCACCTGCTGACCCAGAACTACCGCAACGCCTACGACCTGTTCGCGGCGTCCGGGATCCTCTTCAACCACGAGTCCCCCCGGCGGGGCCTCCACTTCGTGACCCGCAAGGTAACCGATGCCGTGGCCCGCATCTCGCTTGGCCTCGCCGACAAGGTCGAGCTGGGCAACCTGGACGCGCGACGAGATTGGGGATTCGCGGGCGACTACGTCGAGGCCATGTGGCTGATGCTGCAGCAGGACGAGCCCGGCGACTTCGTGGTGGCCACCGGCGTCAACCACTCCGTCGGCGAGCTGTGCGAGCTGGCGTTCGGCATGGTGGGGCTGGACTACCGTGACCACGTGGTGGTGGCCAAGGAGCACATGCGCCCGAGCGACGTCGACGCGCTGCTGGGCGACCCGTCACGGGCGCGGGCGCAGCTCGGCTGGGAGCCGCGGGTGGGGTTCGAGGAGCTGGTGAGGATGATGGTCGACGCCGACGTCGCTCGCCAGAAGGCAAACCCCGGCGTCCGCACCTACGCCTAGGCGGCCCCTGTGCGCGCGCTGGTGATCGGGGCGGATGGGTTCGTCGGCCGCTGGCTGGTGCGCCACCTGTCCTCCTCGGGAGACTCCGTATTCGGGGTCGTGGGCGCGCGCTACGTTCCGCCGCTGGACGGGGCGGAGGCGGTCGACCTGGCCGATGTCCGCGACCTCGCCGCCCTGCGCGAGGTCGTGGCGTCAGTTGCGCCGGAGGCGGTCTACTACCTCGCCGCCGTCTCGCAGGCCGGCAGCCGCGAGAACGTGACGGACGCGGCCCAGATCGCGGTGGTCGGCTCGGTCAACGCGCTGGTCGCCTGCGCCGAGCTAGGACGGCGCACGCGATTCCTGTACGTCAGCAGCGCCCACGTCTACGGCGATGGCGGCCCGGCACCGCTCTCGGAGGCCGCGCCGATCCGCCCGTCGAATGTCTACGGGGCCGCGAAGGCGGCTGCGGAGGCTGCGTTACTCCGGCTCGGCGCGGCTTCCGGCGTGGAGGTGGTGGTGGCGCGGCCGTTCAACCACATCGGGCCCGGGCAGCGGCGCGGCTTCCTGGTGCCGTCGCTGGCCGCGCAGGTGCGCCCGATCCGCGCCGGAGAGCGCGGGATCGTCCGGGTCGGGGCGCCCGACATGGTCCGCGACTTCACCGACGTGCGCGATGTGGTGCGGGCGTATCGGCTCCTGGTGGAGCGTGGCGAAGCTGGCGGCATTTACCACGTGGCGTCCGGGGAGGGCGTCTCGGTTCGGCAGGTGGTCGAGGCGCTGGTGGAGGTGGCTGGCGTGGAGGCCGAGCTGGTGGCGGACCCTTCCATGGCCCGTGACGGGGAGCCGCGGGTGCTGATCGGGGATGCGAGGCCGCTCGAGGCCCTGGGCTGGCGGCGGGAGTACACGCTACGGTCGACGCTGGCCGACACGCTCCTGTCAGGCGAAGGGCCGCCGGCATGATGGCCCAGGCCGTGCGGCAGGTGCGCCAGGCGGACGTCCGTTCCGGGGCGGCGTACGTGCGCGCCGTCGCTCCGGAGCTCCTGGTGGGCTTGTCCGCCGTGCTGGCCCTGGCGCTCGCCCTCTATCACCTCGATCGGCGCCCGCTCTGGCTCGATGAAGCCACGACCTACTACGTCTCCGCTCTCAGCTGGTCGCGGCTCCTGGAGCTGTTGAGCACCGGCGCCGAGGGTTGGCATCCGCCGACGTACTTCATCGCCCTCAAGGCGTGGAGAGTCTTCGGCGACAGCCAGGTGGCGCTGCGCAGCTTCTCCGTGCTGTTCGCCGTTCTGACCGTTCCCGTGATCTACCTCATCACCCGCCGCCTGCTGGTCTCGCGCTGGGTGGGGGCGGTGGCCGCGCTCGTGTTCGCGTGCAACGCCTTCGCAGTCCGCTACGCCCGCGAGGCGCGGACGTACTCGCTCACCATGTTCCTGGCGGCCGTCGCCTTCTGGCTGTTCCTCCGCGCGCTGGAGACCGGATCGATGCGGCGCTGGCTCGCGTACGCGGCGGTTGCACTACTGGGGATCTACTCCCACGTCTTCTTTGCGCTGCTGGTTCTTCTGCACGTCATGGCGATGGCGCTGCCCTCACTGCGGCCGCCCTCCTTCCGCGCGCCGACCATCGCCTTCGCACTCGTGACGCTGCTGACCCTTCCGCTGGTTTACGCCAGCATTGGCCAGACCGGCTCGCTGGTGAACTGGATCGAGCCGATGCAGTGGTGGGCGTTAGCGGAGCTCTTCTACCAATTCGCCGGAGCAACGCCGCCCGCGGTGCTCGTCTACGCCGTCGCTCTGGTGCTCGCCCTCGCGTGGATGATTCGAAGCGCTCGCGCGGAGAGCGCGTCTTGGCTCTTCCTGCTCTGGGCGCTCGTCCCGCCGCTGGGACTCGCCGCTGCATCGCTGGTCAAGCCGCTGTTCGTGGCCAGGTACCTGATCATCTCCCTGCCCGCGATCACGATCCTTGTGGCGATCGGCATCACGCGCCTGCCGCGAATCCCGGCCGCCATGCTGCTCGGGGTTACGTTGCTCGGGATGACGCTGGTCTTCTCGGGCTTCGCCATCTCGATGGAGTATCAACGCCCGTCCACGCCATGGGATCGCGTGGCCCAGGCGATCCATCGCGAGGCCGGTCCGAGCGAGGGCCTGGTGGTATGGAGCCACGCGCTCAAGCCGCTGGCGTACCAGGTGCAGCGGTTGCAGATCGAGGATGAGATGCCCCGCGTGATCTTCCCTGCGCGGAGCTGGGCCACGAACCCGTACGGGACGGAAGCCGGCCAGGTCACCGAAGCGGCCCGCCGATTCGCAAGCTGCGGCTTCGAGCGGATCTGGCTGGTGGGCGGACCAAGGGATCTCTCCTCGGCCGACGACGGCCGACGGAAGCGCATCAGCCGGATCCTGACCGCAGCCTATGACAAGCAGAGCACATCGAACGTTGGCGTCCGCCTGCAACTCTTCGTTCGAACCGACGAACCGTGTCCCGGGTGAGTCCGGCGACCGCTCGGCATCCATCCTGGCCAGCAGATCTTGCCCGGGGAGCACGTCGATGCGCGTTCCCGCCGTCATGGGGCTGGGGGCCAAGGCGGAGGGACGGCGGGGTTGACGGCGCAGGCCGCGCAGCGCGATGTGCGCTGGGCCGGCATGCGCTCCACCGTCGCGCGCTGCGCGGGCACCGTCCCGGACCTTCAAGCCGCTGGCCTACCAGGTGAACCGGCTCGGCCTCCAGGGGAGCATCCCCCGGCCGGCGTCCCCCGCGCGACGCCTCGTCCTACAACCACTACGCGTCCGGCACGCACCTGGACCCCGAGGCTGAACGGCTGTTCGCCGCCTGCTCGTTCGAGCGCGTCTGGCTCTTCGACGGGCCGGCGAACCTCGCCGCCTCCGCCGCCGCGTCCGGCCGCCAGGGCCAGATCTCCCGAATTCTGACCTCTGCATACGAGGAGCAGTCCGTCATGGACGGCCGCATCCGTCTGCAGCTCTTCGTCCGCACCGATGCGCCCTGCCCGGAAGCGGTTCCCTAGACTCGGCGGTGATGGCCCTCACCTCGCGGCGCGTGCGCATCCTCGTGCTGGGCCTGGCGGTCGCGGTGGCCGCCGGGGTCCTGCTCTTCTTCGTGCTGCGCCCACGGACGCTGCTCGACACCGGGCCATTGGACCTGCCCGGCATCCCGGACGCGCCCGGGGAGGGCGAGGAGGTGTTGCTGGCGGTGGGCGACATCGGCTTCTGCGGGCACCAGGCCGATGACCGAATCGCCGAGCTGGCGGCCGGCCTGCCCGGCACCATCGCGATGCTCGGCGACAACGTGTACCCGGAGGCGACGGACGAGAACCTGCGGGCGTGCCTGGAGCCGTCGTGGGGAGCGCTGCGCGACCGCATCCGGCCGGTGCCGGGCAACCATGACTACGTCGACGGCAGCGCCGCCGCCTACTTCGACTGGTTCGGGGCGCGGGCTGGCGAGCCCGGCGAGGGCTGGTACTCGTACGACCTCGGGGAGTGGCACGTGGTCGCGCTGAACTCGCAGTGCGAGGCGGTCGACGGCTGCGGCCCCGGCTCGCCGCAGCATGAATGGCTGACGTCCGACCTCGCCGCGGCCGATGCGGACTGCCTGCTCGCCTACTGGCACGCGCCCCTCTACTCCTCCGGCCGCCACGGAGGCTCCGAAACCGTCCGTCCGTTGTGGGAGGCGGTGGCGGCCGCGGGCGTCGACGTGACGCTCCACGCGCACGACCACACCTACGAGCGCCTCGACGTCGACGGCGTCGACTCGTTCGTGGTCGGCACCGGCGGCCGGTCCCTCTACCTCTGGGAGCGGGACCCGCTGCCCCAGACCCGCGCCCGCCACGACCGCAACTACGGGCTGCTCTACCTGGTGCTGGGCGACGGGACGTTCACCTGGGACTTCCTGCCCCTGGGCGCCACCACCTTCGTGGACTCCGGCTCCGGGGAGTGCTGACGCCTCGTCCTGGTCCACGGGTTGGGCCGATGCATCGGGCCAGGGAGCACGCGAGCCGCTTCCCGCGCGCGGTCTGGCCGAGTGCTTTGACGAACAGAGCGCCCCCGCCTAGCATCGGCCGGTGAGCCCCACCGGCATCCGACGCGCCCCCGCCCCCGATCACGAGGCCGCCATCGCCGGCGCCGCGTACGTGCGGCACCGGCGGGTGCATCGGTCCAGGAGCCACCAGCGACCGCGCGTCCTGCAGCTGCTGGCGACCGGCGGCACGGGCGGCGCGCAGGAGAGCTACACGGGGCTGCTGCTGCGGCTGGATCGGGCCCGATACGAGGTCCGCGCGCTGAGCCTGTCGGCAGGGAACGCCGTGCAGCGGATCCGGCGGCTGGGCCTGGAGGTCGACGTCATCGACGAGACCGATGACGAGGCCGCGGTCCGCGCCCTGTCCGCCTGGCTGCGGCGCAACGAGATCGACCTGGTCCACGCCCACATGTTCCGTGCCGAGGTGGTGGGCACCCGCGCCGCCGTCGCGGCCGGGACGCCGGTGATCATGGCCACGGTGCACTCGTCGCGCGTCCGCTCGCGCGAGGACGTGGCGGCGATTGCGGCGCTCACCCCGGCCATGGACCGGCTGATCGTGCCGTCGGAGGCGATCATGGCCAAGGTGGCGTTGGAGGGGCGGGGAGGCGCTCGCTTCGCGGTGATTCCCAACGGCGTCGACCTGTCGCGGTTCGCCACCCCGCCGCCGTCCTGCGGCCTCCGCCGCGAGCTGGGCGTGCCGGAGGAGGCGCCGCTCATCGGCGTGGTTGCGCGCCTGGAGCCCGAGAAGGGGCACGCCCACCTGCTCGAGGCCTGGCCCCGGGTCGCGGCCGCCGTCCCGGATGCCTGGCTGGCGATCGTCGGCGAGGGGTCCGCGGAAGCGGACCTGCGGGCCCGCGTGAACGCCATGCCGGCCGACGCCGCCGCGCGCGTCCGCCTCACCGGCCGCCGCGAGGACGTGGCCGCCGTCACCGCGGAGCTGTCGGTGGCCGTGCTCCCCTCCCTGCGCGAGGCGCAGGGCATCTCGCTGCTGGAGGCCATGGCCCGCCGCGTCCCCGTGGTGGCGTCCGCGGTCGGCGGGATCCCCGAGGTGGTGACCGATGGCCTGGACGGCCTCCTGGTCCCGCCCGCCTCGCCCGACGCCCTGGCCGAGGCGTTGGTTGCCCTGGCTCGGTCGCCGACTCTGCGCGCACGACTGGGAGCCGCCGGATACGACATCGTGCGGGACCGGTTCAGCATCGACGCCCAGGTGCGCCGGACCGAGGCCGTGTACGACGAGGAGCTCGAGCGCGCCGGGGCGCTGGCCGCCCTGCGCGGTCCGGAGCCGGTGGGTGCCGGGCTGCGGCCGCGCGGCCGCGCCGCGCTGGAAGTCCCGCCTCTCTAGGACGCCCCATTTCGCCAGCCCCTGGCGGTATCTCGGACGATGGGCGGCAACTCACCCGAGTTCCGCCAGTGGCTGACCGGAACCCGCGGTGAATGGCTCCGAATCAGGCGCCGTCCGTGGGAATCGTGGGAGTTACCGCCAGCCACTGATCGATGAACCGGCCCGGCCGCGAACCGGCACCAGGACGCCCAAGCGCCACGACCCTTACGAGAGGATCGTGGCGGGGTGCTTGGGCTTCCCCCCTGGCGCCTAGACGGCGCTGCGATCGGGGATGCGGAGGATGGCGAGAACCACCAGCGCGATCAGCGACCACCCCACGATCGCCACCAGCGCGCCGATGTCGATCACGCTGGCGCCGGTGGGCCGCACCGTGTCGATCGAGAAGACTCCGCGGAACGGCGCCACGAACGGCTCGGTGATGCCGTAGACGCCGTCCACGATGGCGTTGCCCTCGTTGGCGCCCAGCAGCAGGAGGATGACCCGGATGACGATCAGGCCGATGAGGATGCCGAACAGCAGCCCGACGATGCGGCGAGCGATGGCCAGCGGGGTCATCTCGGTCGCAACGTAGGTCCGCTGCCCGGCGGCATTCACGTTGACCTGGTCGCTGCTGGCCGGCGCGGCCGGCGTGACCGGCGTCACGGGTGTGACCACCCGCTCCTCGGTGACGTGCTCGTGGGTGTCGCCTGTGACCGGATCTCGATGTGTCATCGGTGCTTCTGGGGAAGCAGGATGCGTGCCATGCATGCGCTCGTGCGCTCGGCCACCGGCAGCGGGGCTGTGGCGGGCCGCGGGCCGCGGCGTCACGGCGTCACGGCGGCCAGCCAGCCGCTGGCTGACCTGACCAAGGAAAGCACGTGCTGTGCAGGATC
>JAPSGM010000264.1 GCA_031177555.1 Chloroflexota bacterium | reverse complement strand
GGCCCCGGCACGATGGCGGGGCCGATCTCCAGGATGTAGTGCAGGGTCCCATCGCGGTGGATGAGCGCCGCATCCCAGCAGCGGCCGGCTGCTGGGAAATCGTCCTGGGTGATGGCGGGCAGGTCACCGTCGCGCTGCCAGGTGACGCCGTCCGCGGAGAAGGCGACGCCGCGGTCGGTCAGGTCGCGCCCGCTGTATACCATGGCCAGGCCGGACGGGATGACCGTCACGCGCGGCCGATCGAGCGACCCGTCCTCCCATGCCATCTCGGCGCTGAGCACCGGCGCCTCGGCCTTCGTCCAGGTGACCCCGTCGGACGAGGTCGCCATGGCGATGACCCCGTCGCCCCGCGGCACCGCATGCGCGGTGTAGTAGAGCAGGTAGGTGTCGCCGATCCGTGCCACCGAGGGCCAGGAGAGGCCGCCGGCGTCGATCGAGCCTTCTGCGCCCGGCTCCAGGATGGGATCCGGATCCACCGTCCACGGGCCACCCGGCGCAGGAGCGGTGGCGCGTCCCAGGCGCCACGGCTCGAGCGAGCTGAGGGTTTCGAAGATCAGCACCCAGGTGCCGTCGTCGGCGACGAACCCCGCCGAGACGTGGGCGCCGCTGGCGGCGAACTCGATCTCGACGCTGATGAAGACCGGCCGGCGCTCGGCCAGCGCCCAGGTGATCCCGTCCTCCGAGGTGAGGTGGGGGACCTGGCTGGGACCGGGGAAGCGCGTGAACAGGTTGGCGAACATGTGGAATGTGCCCTGGTGCTCGATCACCGCGCCGGGGTTGATGAAGCTGGCGTCCAGGCGCGTCTGCTCGCGGCTCACTGCCGGCTCATCGGAGACGAAGGTGAAGGTGGTGGTGGGCGGCTGCGCCGGAGCTCCGCCCGAGGGCTCGACCGACCCGGTCGACCCGCTCGAAACCCGGACCGATGGAGATGCGGCTTGCTCACCGCACGCCGACAGGACGAGTGACAGCGCGGCTCCCAGGGCGGTCACGCGCAGGGTGGCGCGTGATGACGTGAGCGTCGGCATCGGGCTCCTCGCGGATGGCTATGATGTTACGGATCCGTAATGATTAGTACGGAACCGTAACGAAAGAGGTTCATCCTCATGCCGAACGCCGCGGCCCGGCGCCTGACGCTCCTGTACCAGCTGTACCTGACTAACCAGGCCGCCCGGAACCTCGTGCGGGTGTCGATGGCCGCATCCGACATGTCCGGCGAGGAGTACGCGCTGTACAGCTACCTGTACGCCAACGGGTCGCGCACCCTGACCCAGGCGTCGGGCGACCTCGGGATGCCGATCACCACGCTCGCCACGCTTCTCGCGCCGTCCGTCCAGGCGGGCCATGTGGAGAAGCGAGCCCATCCCACCGACCGCCGTGCGCGCCTGCTGCGCCTGACCGATGCCGGCCGCGCGCGCCTGGAGGCTGCCATGCCGGCCTTCACCGCAGGGTACCGCGTGCTCCTCGAGGAGCTCGAGGCCCAGGGCGTGGACGTCGAGGACCTGTACGCCGCCCTCGCCGCCCTTCGGTCCGGGATCTGGGACGCGGTCGAGCGGTTGACCGGCGGGCGCGCCGAGCTGGGCGCCTGACCGCGTCTTCGGCGCGCCGGTTGCCGGGCCGCAGGATGGACACCGAAGCGTAGGATGCTGCGCAGCGGCGGCGCGTCGCGGACGCGCCGGCCGCCGGGGGCGAGGACCCGAGCGTGGACGACTTCGAGGACCTCCCGGTCGAGACCGTGGCCGGGGAGCGTCCGGCAGGCAGGGCTGCCGACCGGATGCTGGTCGGCCTGGCCACCGTCGCGCTGCTCGGGGGGCTGCTCATCGCCGCCGGCAACGTCCTCGGCCAGCTCCTGCCGGAGAGTGCGGCCGAGCCGTCCATATCGGCGTCCGCCACCTCGACGGCCGAACCGCCGGCGACCCCGCGGCCCACGCCCACCGAGCGCCCGCTGCGCGAGGTCGGCGTCATCCCCGGCGAGCCGCCGGAACCGGGTGATGGGCCGGTGTTCGAACCTTCGCAGACGTACTGGCTGGAGGCGATTGAGCCGTTGCCGGTCTACGGGTCCCAGACAACGCGCTTCGACCCGATTGACCGTATCGCTGCAGGGGATATCGTCATCGCCGAACGCGACCCGTTCGCCGGCCAGGAGGATGAGGGCTGGTTGTACCTCCACACCGCGCGTGCGCCCGGTTGGGTGCGGACGGTTGACGACGACGGCAATCCGCTCGCCATGCTCCACGAGACGGAAACCCCGGTCAGTCCCAGCGTGGTCCGGGTCGTGGCTGCCGGCCCTGCCGAGTTCGTCGCCCACGGCTGGCGGCAAACGTCGGGCTGGCAGCCCGGCGCCGCGATGACGCTGTCCTCGGTCGACGGTGCGAGCTGGACTCCCGCGGACACACAGTTCGAGAACCATGGCTTCGGCGCCTGGACGGCGGCATGGGGACCGTCCGGCTGGGTGGCGGCGAACACGATCGAGCCCGAGGGGCCACCACGGACGTGGCTCTGGGAGTCGGCCACCGGCGCAAGCTGGTCTCCGGTCGGCGAGCTAATCGTCCCCCGCGCGAGCTACGTGAAACAGCTCGTCGGCTCCGAGCGGGGCTACGTGCTGGCCTTCGGCCTGGACACCCCGGACATCTCGAGCCTCTGGTACTCGCCCGATGGCCTCGTCTGGCAGGAGAGCGTGGACCCGTTCACCTCGGTGCCGGGGTCGGAGTATCCGGATGACATCGTCAACCTGGCCGCCACTGAAGCCGGTTTCGTGGCGTGGCGCCTCACTGCCCGACAGGTCGACGGCGTCGTGGCAGCCTTCTCGGCGAACGGTCGCACGTGGACGCCGATCGACGTGGCGTCCGAGACGAGCGTCGCCTGGCTGCAGCTCGCACTGGTCGGCGACTCCATCATCGGCCTTGGGCGGGACCCCGGTGGCGTGACCCGTGCCTATTCCGCCCCGCTTGGCACGGCGGACGGCGGGACGATCGCGCTCTCCCGCGCGGCGCACCTGGACGTTGCCTTCGACGGAGCGGGCATCTGGACCCTGGTTTCAGACGGGCAGGCGGCGTATGCCTTCGGATACGAGGGATCGGATCGCCAGGACGCCGTGTGGATAGGTGACGGATCCAGCTGGCGCCGAATCCCGCCACCTGCAGACGGTTTCAACGAGCCGGTTCATCTCGCCGGGCCCGGCCGCAGCGAGAT
>JAPSGM010000263.1 GCA_031177555.1 Chloroflexota bacterium | reverse complement strand
CCTGGTGGGCACGGCCGCCAGGCCGAAGCGCAGCCGGCGGCCCGTGCCCACGAGCGCCGCGGCGGCCTCGACCGCCACCGCGCTGGCCAGATACAGGGGGAAGTTCGGGAAGGTGTGGTCGAGCGAGCCGGCGACGATCCAGGCGATGACGCCCCGGAGAACCAGGTAGAACGCCACCGCCGCGACGGCGCCGCCGCGGCCGAGCGCGATCCGGACGAGCACCAGGGTGAAGCCCGCCGCCGCGGCCACCAGCACCGGCAGGTAGACCGGCTGGAACTGCGGCACGCCGAAGTCGAACTCCCCCTGGAAGACGCTCAGGCCGGTCAGCGCCGCGCCGGCGGCGATCACCAGGACGGCGCGGCCCACGAGCGTCGGCCGCGCCCGCGGCAGCGCCTCGGCGATGAGCATCAACACCGCCAGGGTGGCGAACGCGCCGCCCGTGATCAGCTGCAGGTGTGGCGGGCTCCACAGCGTGAGGTCGAGGCCGTAGGCCCGGTGCCAGAGGTCGTCGATGGGGAAGGCGATCACCGCGCCGGCTCCGATCACCGCGAGCGTGAGCGCCGAGCGCGGCGTCCGCTCGCCCTCGATGCGGGCGAAGACCGCACCGATGACGCCGGCGAACACGAGCCCGCCAAGGCCGACCAGGATCATCACGTGGGCCGGCGTGAGCAGCGCGTCGTCGCGGCCGTTGTCGACGTGCCAGGCGACGTCCCAGTAGAAGCCGATCACCGCGATGAGCAGCATCAGCAGGCCGGTCAGCCCACCCGCCATCGCCCATGCGGGGAAGCCCGTGAGGCGCTTGAGGCTGTCGGCGATCTGGTGGAAGGGGAACGTCAGGGGGCTCGGCGTGCCCGATGGGCGTCCGAAGACGAACAGCAGGCCGACGCAGACCGCGTAGAAAGTCAGCAGCGCCACCAGGTAGACCCACTCGCGCTCCCAGCTGTACGCGGCACCCAAGGTCAGCTCACCGGCCGTTGCCATGCGCTCCCGTGGTCAGCGGTCCGTTACCGCCGGTAACATTACCGCAGGTAGCATGGCGGGCACCAGCACGAGCGCGACAGGCCCCGAGACGCCCTCCGGCGGCTCCGTCCGCGGCCGGGGCGCTGGTACGGGGCGCCCCAAGGTCCCCCGCCGGGTCCGCGAGCGGGAGATGCTCGACGTCGCCGGGCGCCTGTTCGCCGAGCGCGGCTACCACGCCGTCTCCATGGACGAGATCGCTCACGCGGCCGGGGTCTCCAAGCCGATGGTCTACGCCTACTTCGGTTCGAAGGAGGGGCTGTTCCTGGCGTGCGTGGAGCGGGCCACCGGCCGCCTGATCGCCACCCTCCAGGAGGTGACGCCGCGCACGCTGCCTCACGACGTCCGAGTTTGGCGGGGACTGCTGGCCGTCTTTGAGTTCATCGAGGAGCACCGCGAGGCGTGGGCGCTGCTGTATCCCCACGGCCCCCAGAGCGCCGGCCCGTTCGCCCAGGGCGCGGCGCGGGCCAACGCGGCGATGGCCGGGGTGCTCACCGAGCTCATCCGCGAGGCGGCCGAGGACGAGGGGATCGACCCCCTGCTGGCCGCCGAAGCAAGCGAGCCGATCGCCCACGCGTTCGTGGCTGCGGTCGTGGGGCTGGGCTCGTGGTGGACGCGTCACCCGGAGGAGCCCAAGGAGCTCCAGGCCCTGCGGCTCATGAACTTCGCCTGGATCGGGCTCGGCGGCCTGGTGGACGGCCGGCTGTGGCTGCCGCCGCCCGAGGCCTGAGCGCCCCGCCGGGGCAGGCCGCACGGGCCGCGTCCCCCGCGCCGGGTCAGCGATCGGTCGGGATCGCCACCTCGCTCTCCTCCTCAGCCCCGGCGCGGCTCGCGCCCGCGCCTATCCTCGACGTGATGGCCATCACCACCCGCCGCTCAGCGCGGCTCACCGCGCAGCGCAGGACCCTGCCCGACGGGCCGGGCGTCTACCTGTTCCGCGACGGCGAGGGCCGGGTCATCTACGTCGGCAAGGCCAAGTCGATCCGCAAGCGGGTGGCCGGGCACTTCTCCAACCGGGTCACGCGCGGGGCGGTGGAGATGGCCGACCTGATCGAGCACGTCGACTTCGTGCTCGTCGCCTCCGAGGCCGAGGCGCTGCTGGCCGAGCAGAACTTCATCAAGCAGTACAAGCCGCGGTTCAACATCCGCCTGCGCGACGACAAGTCCTATCCGTTCATCGCGATCTCGACGGACGAGGACTTCCCGCGCGTGTACTTCACGCGCGAGCGCCACCGGCGCAACCGCCTGTACTTCGGCCCGTACTCCAACGCCAAGAAGGTGCGCGGCACCCTCGACCTGCTCCAGAAGGTCTTCGTGTTCCGCTCCTGCCCGGGCAGCGAGCCGGGCCGCCGCAGCGGCTCGCCGTGCCTGGATCACTACATCAAGCGCTGCGCGGCGCCGTGCGTCGGCTACCAGAGCCGGGAGGAGTACCGCGTGGCGATCGACGGCGTCGTGGACTTCCTCTCGGGCCGCTACCGCCTGATCGAGCGCGACCTGGAGACCCGGATGAAGGAGGCCGCCGCCGCACAGGAGTTCGAGCAGGCGGCGCTGGAGCGAAACCGCCTGCGGGCGGTCCGCAGCCTGCTCGAGCGCCAGCGCGTCGCCAACGAGGCCGTGGGCACGCTGGACGCGATCGCCGTCGCGGTGGCCGAGGACGGTGCCGACGCCAACGCGCAGGTCTTCCAGGTGCGCGACGGCGTGCTCTCCGACCGCCAGTCGTTCTACCTGACCAACGAGGCGGGGCGCGGCGTGGGCGAGGTGGCCCAGGAGTTCCTCCTGCAGCACTACGCAGGCGCCGCCGCGATCCCGCCGCAGGTCATCGTCCAGGCCGAGATGCCCGACCGCGAGGCGCTCGGCGAGGCGCTCGGGCTCCGCCGGGGCGCCGGCGTCGAGGTCCGCGCCGCCGAGCGCGGCGACAAGCGCCGCATCCTCGAGCTCGCCGAGCGCAACGCGAAGCTGGCGCTCGACCAGGACCGGCTGAAGGCCGAGCGCCGCCGCCAGCAGCGCGTGGAGGCGCTCGACGGCCTCCAGGCGGCGCTGGGCCTCAACGCGCTTCCGCTGCGCATCGAGTGCTTCGACGTGTCCAACCTGATGGGCACGAACACGACCGCGTCGATGGTGGTCTTCGAGGCCGGCGCGCCGAAGCGCAGCGACTACCGGCGCTTCACCGCACGCCCTCGGTGGTGGTGCG
>JAPSGM010000262.1 GCA_031177555.1 Chloroflexota bacterium | reverse complement strand
CTGGCCGAGTTTCTCGAGCTGCTCGAGCGCATCCGCGACGGCCTGCTGCAGAACGCGGCGCCGCGACTTGCCCTCGAGACCGCCATGCTCAGCTGGCCGAGGACCGCCGCGGGCGACCCCCGGCCGCCTCCGTCCGCCCGGCCGTGAGGGACGAGCGCATGACTGTTCGGATCACCGGACGCGTGCAGGGCGTCGGCTTTCGTTGGTGGGTGCGCAGCCGCGCCCAGGCGCTTGGCCTGACCGGCTGGGTCAAGAACGACGCGGACGAGCGATCGGTGACGCTCCAGGCGGAGGGATCGCCCGAACGTCTGGACGAGCTGGAGCGGCTCCTGCGCATCGGTCCATCCTCGGCGCGGGTGGAGGACGTCGAGGCGCGTCGTGAGCCGGCCTCCGGCGCGTTCGAGCAGTTCGAGATCTCGCCCAGGTGAACCTGCGAGCCCTCGGCTGCCTCGTCGTCGGCGTGGCCGCCTTCGTCGGGCTGGGACTGTACGGGCTCTCGCTCGCCTTCCGCGACGCGACCGGCTGCCCGACGACCCTGCAGTGGAGCGACCGCGCCTACGCCGCCGTCGGCACGCCCGGGCCATCGCCGGACCTCGGCCCGGGCCAGGCGGTGTACATCGGCTCGACCTTCATGGGACCGCTCACCCGCCGGGCCTACGGGCCACCGGGGAGCTCGCCATCGACCGAGGCCGCCGACCGCCCCGAACGGATCGCCCTCGACTGCGCCGACGGCACCTTCCAAGCCTACCGCTGGGATCGTCCGGCGCCATCCTCGGCGTTTACCGGGCCGTCGCCGTGACCGACCGTCGCCCAATCCTGCTCCTGGTCAACCCGGTCTCCGGCGGCAAGGTCGGATCGCCGCCGGCGCTCGACTCCGATCCGGCCGCCCTCGAGCCCGATGCCCTCCTCGCGGCGCTGCGGTCCCGGGGCCTGGCGGTGGACCTGCAGACCCTGGCGGACCACGACGACGCCGCCGCGCTCGCCCGCAGCGCCGCCGCGGAGGGACGCGACGTGGTCGCCGCCGGTGGCGACGGCACCATCGGTCCGGTGGCCGCCGCCGTGAGCCGCACCGACGCCACGCTGGGCATCCTGGCCACCGGCTCCTGGAACAACGTGGCCATGGCCTGCGACGTGCCGACGAAGCTGGAGCCGGCCATGGACGCCATCGCGCGGGGGGAGGCAACGCGCATCGACGCCGGGCTGGCGTGGCACCCGCAGGACCCGACCCGACAGGACGAGGATCCGCCCGCCGACGCCGTGCGCTTCTTCGAGGCGGCCGGTGTCGGCCTGGACGCCGCCGGGTTCGGCGCCTCGCAGGTCGGCGAGCGGCGCGGCTGGCTGGCCGCCGGGAGGTCAGCCCTCCGGGCGCTGCGCCGGCGGCGCACCCCCATGCGCCTGCTGGTCGACGGCCGGCTGCTGCGCACCGCCGCCCCGGCCATCACCGTCTGCAACGGCCCGTACATGGGCATGGGCTTCGCCATCGCGCCGGAGGCCGATCCCACCGACGGGCAGCTGAACCTGGTCGTCTTCTCGGGCATGAGCCAATGGGACGTGGTGCGCCACTGGGCGGGAGTGGCTGGCCACCGCTCGCGGCGCGAGCCTCGCGTGAACCGGCTCACCGCGCGGCGCGTGACCGTCACCGGCGCCCGCCGCGTGCTGCCCGCCCACGCCGACGGGCAGTCGATCGGGACCACTCCGGTCACCTTCGGCCTGGACCCCGGCGCCCTGCGCGTCTTCCGCTAGCGCTTCAGTCCCGGATGGCGCTCCAGCCGGCATCGGTCCCGAACAGGCGCTGGTGCGTGGCCAGCGCGTACCGGTCGGTCATGCCGGCGACGTAGTCGGCGACCTGCACCACCGCGGGCGCCTCGTGCTGGCGGTAGCTGTCCGGCATCTCGTCGGGATGCGCCAGGTGATGCTCCATCAGGTCGTGGAGCAGCCGGATGGCGCCCTGCTGCCGGACGCGCTGCTCGGGTGACTGGTACACGCGCGCGAACATGAAGTCGCGCAACTCGTTCATGACGGCCAGCGTCTCGGCGTCCATCACGACCTCCCCGGCCCGCAGCGACTGTTCGATGACCGCCTCGATCATCTCCCCGATCCAGGCCCGGCCCGGCGTCCCGAAGCGCGCCACCACGCCCGCTGGGAAGGAGTCCGCCGCCAGGACGCCGGCGCGTAGCGCGTCCAGCGCGTCGTGCGAGAGGTAGGCGATGCGGTCGGCGTAGCGCACGCAGAACGCCTCGGGCGTCGCCGGCGGCGGCACGATCCGCCAGGAGTGGGCGCGGATGCCGTCGCGCACCTCCCAGGTCAGGTTCAGGTCCTCCAGCACCTCGAAGATGCGCACGCTCTGCCCCGCGTGGTGCCAGCCGTCCGGCAGGAAGTACGGGGACAGCGCCTCCTCGCCGGTATGCCCGAAGGGCGTGTGCCCGACGTCGTGGCCGAGCGCGATCGCCTCGGCCAGTACCTCGTTCAGCCCCAGCGCGGACGCCAGCGAGCGCGCGATCTGCGCCACCTGCAGGGTGTGGGTCAGCCGCGTGATGAAATGGTCGCCGTCCGGGTGCAGGAAGACCTGGGTCTTGTGCTTCAGCCGCCGGAAGGCCTTGGCGTGGATGATCCGGTCTCGATCGCGCTCGAAGGCGGTGCGGAACGCGTCCGGCTCCTCGGAACGCGGACGGCCGCGGGTCGCGGAGGAACGGGTCGCGAGCGGAGCGAGGCGCTCCTCCTCCGCCTCGCGAGCGGCCCGTTCGCGCCGGATGAAGCCCTGCATGGCCCGATCATGACCGATCGCAGGAGCTTTCCGGCTGGACCGCCGCGTCAGGCCGGAATGCACGTGGCGCAACGCGCCGGTGTCGGATGGCCCACCGCATCGAGCCAGTCTGAGGGTGGGGTCCCGCTGCAGCGCGCCTTACGCTCGAGGTGGCCCGCCCCATGGCGCCACCGCGCATGCAAGAAGGATCTCAGGTGTCGCGTGGCCCGCTCCATCGGGCCGTTCGGCAAGCTCCCCCGCCCGCTCAGTCCTCGTCCTTCTTGGCCTCCCCCTCCTCGGAACGCTCCTTGTTCACCGTCCGTGCGGCACGCTCTTCGGCCTCGTCGGTGCTTACGCCGCGCTCCTTGTACGACTCCTTGATGTGCTCGTACTGGCGCTCTCGCTTGTCGCTCCAGCCTTCCGGCATCGGTGTGTGTCCTCCTTGCCTCGGAACGATGCCGTGGCGA
>JAPSGM010000261.1 GCA_031177555.1 Chloroflexota bacterium | reverse complement strand
TTCACGAGCAGGCCCGGGAGCGCGGCGTCGACACCGGCTTCGATGTCATCCCGTACATCGCGGCGAACACCACCCTGCTCGCGATCTTCCCGCCGTGGGCGCTCGCGGGCGGCGTCGAAGCGCTGTTGGCGCGCCTGCGCGACCCCGAGCAGCGGGAACGTGTCCGCCGCTCAATCGACGAGGACATCCCGGGCTGGCCGTGCTGGATCCCCGGGGCATGGCCACACAACCTCGTCGAGGCCACGGGGTGGGACAACATCAGCCTGCTCTGGGTCGAATCCGATGCGAACAAGGGGCTGGAGGGCAAGACGCTGACGGAGGTCGCCGACGCCCGCGGGACCGATCCGTTCGAGGCAGCCGCCGACGTCGTGCTCGAGGAGAGCGGGCACGCCATGGCCCTCTACGTCGGGGTATCGGGCGACCTCACGGATGACTCGGGTCTGCGGACCCTGCTGCGTCACCCGTGGGCCTCAATCGAGACTGACGCCATCCTCACGGGTCGCGGAGTCCCGCACCCCGCGGCCTACGGCGCCTTCCCACGCGTGCTCGGTCACTTCTCCCGCGACGAGGGACTGTTCAGCCTGGAAGAGGCGGTCAGGAAGATGACCTCGTTGCCGGCCGAGCGCTTTGGGCTTCGCACGCGGGGACGCATCGCCGAAGGCTTTGCGGCCGACCTCGTGGTCTTCGACCCCGCATCGGTCGACGATCGCACGACGTACCAAGAGCCGACCGCGGCTCCCACGGGAATCGAGCACGTCTTCGTGAACGGCGACCTGGTGGTTGACCGCGGCGCCGTCGATACCAGCCGCCGCTCGGGGTCTGTCCTGCGACGCGGCTCAGCCATGGCTTAGGGACCTACGGGAGAAAGCACCGCATGATCATCAACACCCACACCCACATGATGCGCTTCGGCGTGGACTTTCCCCAGGAGCTGGGCGAGTTCTACGTGAAGATGTTCGAGGGGCAGATCTGCTGGCACACCGGCAAGCCATGGCGTCCCGAAGACTTCTGCGTGCCTCCGGAGCGGCTCATCGCCGATATGGATGCGTCGGGGATCGACAAGGCCGTCGTCCTGGGGGTGGGCTACATCCCCTGGAACGCCTACGACCCGAACGCCGGCGAATACGTGCAGTCGATGGTCGAGCGCTACCCGGACCGGCTCATCGGCTTCTACACCGCCGATCCGCTGGGTGGTGCGGAGGAGGTGAAACGCTTCGAGCACGGCGTGAAAAACCAGGGGCTGCGGGGCCTGAAGATGCTGCCGTCGTACAACTACGCGGCGGTGAACGACAAGCGGATCTACCCCCTCTACGAGGCGGCCGCGGCGCTGGAGGTGCCCGTGCTGGTGCACACCGGCTGGAGCATGCTGCCCAAGGGCAAGATGCTCGAGTACGACCATCCGCTCTACCTCGAGGACGTGATGGTCGAGTTTCCGGACCTGCATCTGATCATCGGCCACACCGGCTTCCACTGGGCGGAGGAGGCGCTCCATTTCATCGCGAAGTACCGCCACGTCTACGGCGACTTCGCCTTCTGGGCGGAGTCCGCGCCGGTGTGGCGCATCGCCCAGATCTGGTCGTGGGCAAAGATGCTCGGCGTCATGGACCGCCTGCTGTGGGGGACGGACTACCCGTACGTTCCCTTCCAGACCGGGCAGGAGCACTTCAACAAGGTCCCGGGCTGGAGCGAGCGTCACGAGCTCGACCCCGTGATTACCCAGGATGATCTCGACAGTTTCTTTGGCGGCGCGGCGGCGCGGATGCTTGGCCTGGTGAAGGAGGTTGGTGGCGGTGGATCCGGCGTTGCTTGTCCGTAACGAGATCGACGATCTCAGTCGCGGCGACCTCGAGGCCGTACTGGACTATTACACCGATGACGTCTTCTTCCACGACGTCTCAGCCGAACCGTGCCGCGGCAAAGAGGAGATGCGGGAGTTCATGGCGATCTTCTACCGAGGTTTTCCCGACCTGCGGATCGAGATTCGCAACGTAATCGGCGCGGATCGGCTGGTGATGGCCGAGTACGACCTACTGGGAACGCATACCGGCACCTTCCTCGATCACGCTGCCACGGGACGGGCGTTCCGACTCCCTGCCGTATCGGTCTACGAGCAGGAGGAGAGCGGGCCGCTCTTCAGCCGGGAAACGGTCTACTACGACTCCGCGTCGCTTTTCGGGCAGCTGGGCCTGTCGGTGCCGGCGTCATGAGCGTCACCTTTGGGATCTCACCCGAGTGCCTGTGCCACGACGTTCGCGACAACGTCCGGCGAGTTCGCGAGCTCGAAGAAGCCGGCTTCGACTATATCTGGGAAGGGGACCACACGCTGCCCTGGCAGCACAGCTCGGGTCACTCTGCCGGGATCTGGGCAACGCTCGCCGCCTTCCTGGCAAACACCGACAAGGCCGTCGTTGGTCCCATGGTGCTGCCGCCGATCGGCATCCGTCATCATCCGGTCGACGTCGCGATCGAGATGGCCACCCTCGAACTGCTCTATCCCGGCCGCGTGGCGCTAGGCGTCGGGACCGGCGAGGCGATGAACGAGAAAACGACAACCGGCTTTTGGCCGCCACTTCGCGAGCGAATCGAGCGGTTGCTCGAGGGAATTGAGCTCGTGAGGCGCTGCTGGTCGGAGCCGGACTACTTCACCCATCGGGGGAAGTACTTTCAGTCGTTCTTCTATCTCTACCAGAAGCCCTCCACCGAGATCCCGATCATCTGCGCAGCCGGCGGCCCGAAGATGGCGGGAAATGCCGGACGGCTGGCGGACGGCTACGTGTCGGTGGGAATCCCACCCGACGTGCACCGCGACGTCATGCAGCCGGCTTACGAGACCGGCCGTGCTGAGGCCGGCCGACCGGAAAGCCGGTTCAAGACTGCCTGGGTCAGCACCTCCTACCATCCCGACGCGCAGCGGGCTATGGATGGCGCGCGAGTCTACGGCGGTCTGCTCATCCCCGAGGCGTACAGCTACATCCAGGATCCGCGGGTCATCGAGAGCCGGGCCATGCTTGTCCGAGACGACGCGATGCGCGAGGCGTTCTGCGTGGCCAGCTCCGGCGAGGAGGTCATTGCCCAGTTCGAGCGCTTCATCGAAGCCGGATGCAACCACATCATCTGGGCCGACATGAGCCCCGATCCGTTTCTCGTGGCCGATCTCTGCCGGAATGAGGTGTTGCCATACCTGAAGCGCAAGTACGGATCCGGCGCCGTGACCATGGCC
>JAPSGM010000260.1 GCA_031177555.1 Chloroflexota bacterium | reverse complement strand
GCCGGCGCGTCCTCGACCGTCCCTTCGGGCGCCGGGGCCAGGCGTGACGCCTCGGCGCGGGCGCGCGTCGCCCGCTCGGCCAGCTCGTCGAAGGCGGCCGCCGCCGGGCCGGCATCGCTCCGCGTCCGCGCCCGCGTCCCCGCCAGGTTGCGCTGGCGGGTGAGCTCGCGGCGGACCTCGGTGACCTCCCGCTCGGCCCGGGCCAGCAGGTCGTCCGCGGCGCGGCGCGCATCGGCCAGCAGCTCGGCCGCCTCCCGCCGCGCGCGGCCCACGCCGGACCGCGCCAGGCCGCGCTCCTCCTCCGCCGCCTGCCGCGCCAGCCGGGCCTCCTCCAGCTCCACGGCGCGCTGCTCCTCCGCCTGCGCGATGGCGGCCAGCGCCTGCTCCATGGAGAGGTGCTCGGCGGCCAGGCGGGATCGGGCGTCGTCCAGGATCGCCGCCGGCAGGCCCAGCCGCTCGGCGATGGCGAACGCCTGCGACTTGCCGGGCAGCCCGATCTCGAGCCGGTACGTGGGCCGCAGCGTCGCCACGTCGAACGCCACGCTGGCGTTGGTGACCAGCGCGTGCTCCTGCGCGAACGTCTTCAGCTCGGCGTAGTGGGTGGTGGCCGCCACCGTGGCGCCCAGCTCCAGCAGCCGCTCGACGATGGCCATCGCAAGCGCCGATCCCTCGGTCGGATCGGTCCCGGCGCCGATCTCGTCCAGGAGCACCAGGCTCTCGTCATCGGCCGTGGCCACGAAGCGCACGACGTTGCGCAGGTGGCTGGAGAAGGTGGACAACGACTGCGCGATGCTCTGCTCATCGCCGATATCGGCCATCACCCGGCGGAAGACCGGCAGCCGGGCGCCGTCGGCGGCCGGCACGCGCAGCCCGGCCTGGTGCATGAGCGCCAGCAGCCCGAGCGTCTTGAGCGAGACCGTCTTGCCGCCGGTGTTCGGGCCGGTGACGACCATGGCCCGATAGCCGAATCGCTCGCCGAGCCGCAGGTCGATGGGCACCACCCCGGGTCCGATGAGCGGGTGGCGAGCCGTGAGCAGCTCCACCGCGTCCTCTGCGGCCGCGGGGCGCACGGCATCCATGTGTTGTCCCAGCCGGGCGCGCGCCATCCACAGGTCGGCCCGCGCCAGGGCGTCGAGCGAGGCGAGCAGCGATTCCGCGCGCGCCTCCACCTCGCGCGAGAGCTCGTCCAGGATGCGCCCCACCTCCCGCTCCTCGTCGAGGCTGGCCTGGGTCCACGTGTTGTTGAGCTCCACCACCGACATCGGCTCGACGAACAGCGAGGCGCCCGACACGCTCTGGTCGTGGACGATGCCCTTCACCCGGCCCCTGGCCTCGGCACGGATGGGGATGACGTAGCGTCCCGCGCGCACCGTGACGATCGCCTCGCCGATGACGCCGGCCAGCTCCGCCGAGCGCAGCATGGCGTTGAGGCGCTCGCGGACGCGGTCCTGGGCCGTGCGCAGCCGCTTCCTGATCGCGGCCAGCTCCGCCGACGCCGAGTCGAGCATCTCTCCCGACTCGTCGACGCTGCGCTCGATCCGCTCGCGCAGGAGCGGGGCGTCGTCCAGCTGCTCGCGCACCTCGGCCAGGTGCCGGCCCCGCCACCCGGACAGGCGCGCCGCGAACAGGCCCGTGGCGCGGAGCGTCTCGGCGACGTCGAGCAGGTCGGCGGCGGTCAGCCGGCCGCCCCGCTGCGCCCGGCCCACGGCGGCCCGTACGTCGCGCGCGCCCCCGACGCTCGCCTGGGCCTGGTCGTCCAGCAGGCGCGCCGCCTCATCGGTCTGGTCCTGAAGCTGGCCGACGACGACGGGGTCGGACGACGGCCGGCCGCCCTGGGCCAGCTCCCGCGACGGCGCGAACGCGGTCAGCGCCGCGAGCTCCTCGACGACGGCCGCGAACTCGAGTGCTCGCAGCGTGCCGGCGTCCGCCGCCTCGCCCGGGGCCGGGCCGGCGTCAGCGTCGGGAGACGTGCGGGTCATCGGGATCGAGGAAGCGCAGGGGACGTGCCGCCCAGGCGCCGGCGTACGCGACGCCGATCCGCGGCCGCCTGACGACGCGTCGCGGCGGCGTCCCGCGCGCCAGCCACACCGGGCCGGCCAGCAGGTCCGTTCCGTTCAGCGTGCGATCCAGCCCGAACGCCGCGCCCAGGTTCCCCGGCCCTGACGCCAGCCGCGCATGGCCGACGTCTCCGCGGCGCAGCCGCGCCAGCTCCGCGCCCTCGGTGAGCGCCGCCGCCCGCAGCAGCACTGCCTCCGGCTTGCCGCCCGGGCCGCACACGACGTTGGCGCACCGGTGCAGGCCGTAGACGAGGTACACGTACAGATGGCCCGGCGGCCCGAACATGACCGCGTTGCGGGCGGTGAGGCCGCGCGCGGAGTGGGCTGCCAGGTCCTCCGGGCCGCGGTAGGCCTCCACCTCCACGAGCCGGCCGGCCACGCGTCCATCCGGGCCGTCGTGCACCAGCAGGCAGCCCAGCAGGTCGGCGGCGAGGTCGGCCGCGGGACGGTCGAACCAGGACCGATCGGCGATGCGCTGGAGCTCGCCCGGCGCGGCCGGTGCCGGGACGCCGGCCGCCGACATGGTCATTGCACCTGGAGGAAGCGGGCGACCTCCTCGGGCACGAGCGGGCGGGCCACGATGCCGAAGGTCGGGACCAGGGTGTCGCGGAAGACGCCGACCAGCGCGGAGCTCTGGAGCGCGTCGTAGAGGCCCTTGATGATGCCCGCCTCGGCCACGTCGCCATCGCCGGCGGTCAGGAAGAACGTGTCCATGACCACCACCAGGAAGGCGATCGACAGGGCCGCGAAAAGCAGCCCCAGCACCGCGCCGCCCAGCTCGTCCAGCTGTCGCACGATGGGCAGCCGCGTGCGCTGGTAGAACGCTCGCACGATGAACCAGCCGCCCACCACCAGGCCGACGAACAGCACCAGGTAGAGGATCTGCTCGCGCAGCGCCGGCGTGAACGCCTCCCAGAAGCCGAGGGCGTTGAACAGCGGGCCCTTCAGCTGCGAGGCGATGATGAAGGCCACGATCACCACCACGATGTTGAGCGCATAGCGGATCAGGCCCTGGGTGAAACCGGCGAATACGCCGCCGGCCAGGACCACCACGATGAACAGGTCCATCGGGCCGAGCTGGGTGAAGAACTCCACGCCACTTCCTCCTGGCTGCGCTCATCCCGGCCTGGGCAAGGGTGGCTCGGGCGGCGGAAGGGTACCAGCA
>JAPSGM010000259.1 GCA_031177555.1 Chloroflexota bacterium | reverse complement strand
GTGTTGAGCTCGGTGACGCTCGACACGATCCGGGTGGTGTAGCTCCGTCACGTTTCACACGGAGCATGAATTCGCGCCGGAGCGGCCCCTCGGCCGCCCCCGGAGTCGCCCGTTTGCTCTCACCGGCAATTAGGCGATCCTCGGCGGGCGTTCCCTCCCCAATTCATGCTCCACCCGAAAATCGACGGGGGCTTCACCCCATCGGGATCCTGACGCCGCGCTCGCGCGCGACCTCCAGGGCACGTTCGTAGCCCGCATCGGCATGGCGGATGACGCCCATGCCCGGATCGGTGGTCAGCACGCGCTCCAGCCGGGCGGCAGCCTCCGGGGTGCCGTCCGCGACGACCACCATCCCGGCGTGCAGGCTGTACCCGATTCCCACGCCGCCGCCGTGGTGGAAGCTCACCCAGGTCGCGCCGGCGGCCGTGTTCAGCAGGGCATTCAGGATCGGCCAGTCGGCGATGGCGTCACTCCCATCCCGCATGCCCTCCGTCTCGCGGAACGGGCTGGCGACCGAGCCGGCGTCCAGGTGGTCCCGCCCGATGACGATCGGCGCGGCCAGCTCCCCCGATGCCACCATCTCGTTGATGCGCAGCCCCGCGCGAGCCCGCTCCCCGTAGCCGAGCCAGCAGATCCGGGCCGGCAGGCCCTGGAACGGCACCTTCTCCTGGGCCAGGCGCAGCCATCGGTGCAGGCTGGCGTCCTCCGGGAAGAGCTCGACCAGGGCGGCATCGGTCTTGAGGATGTCATCGGGCTCGCCGGAGAGAGCGACCCACCGGAAGGGCCCCTTGCCCTCGCTGAACAGCGGCCGGATGAAGGCGGGCACGAAGCCAGGGAAGTCAAAGGCATCGGTCACGCCCGCCTCATGGGCGTGCTGGCGGATGTTGTTGCCGTAGTCGAAGACCACCGAGCCGGACCGATGGAAGGCCAGCATCGCCCGCACGTGCTCGGCGATGGACGCCAGGGAGCGGCGGGTGTACGCCTCGGGGTCGCGCTCGCGCAGCTCGCGCGCTTCCTCCAGCCCGATGCCTGCCGGCACGTACCCGCCCAGCGGGTCGTGGGCGGAGGTCTGGTCGGTCACCAGGTCCGGGTGCCAGCCGCGGCGGACCAGCTCGGGCTCGACGTCGGCGGCGTTGGCGATGAGCGCGATGGAGCGGGCCTCGCCGGCCTCGCGCCAGGCGTCGATCCTGCGGACCGCGTCGTCGAGGTCATGCGTCGTCTCGTCGACGTAGCCGGTGTCGTGGCGTCGCTGCGCGCGGGCCGGGTCGACCTCGATGACCAGCGCCGCGCCCTCGTTCATTGTGATGGCCAGCGGCTGGGCGCCGCCCATGCCGCCCAGGCCGGCGGTCAGCGTGGCGGTGCCCTTGAGGCCGCCCCCGTGGTGCTGGCGGGCGGCCTCCGCGAAGGTCTCGTATGTGCCTTGGATGATCCCCTGCGTGGCGATGTAGATCCACGAGCCGGCGGTCATCTGGCCGTACATCGTCAGGCCGGCGCGCTCCAGCTGCCGGAACTGCTCCCAGGTCGCCCAGTGCGGGACGAGGTTGGCATTGGCGATCAGCACCCGCGGCGCGTCGAGCGTGGTCCGGAAGACGCCCACCGGCTTGCCGGACTGGACGAGCAGCGTCTCGTCATCGGCCAGTCGCCGGAGCTCATCGACGATGGCGTCGAAGGCTTCCCAGCTGCGCGCCGCCCGGCCGGTCCCGCCGTACACGATGAGGTGATCCGGTTCCTCGGCCACCTCCGGATCCAGGTTGTTCATGAGCATTCGCAGGGCGGCTTCCTGCTGCCAGCCCTTGGCGGAAAGCTGGGTCCCACGCGGCGCCCGTACCGTGCGCGGGCCTGACTTCGGTGCGGTAGCGGTCACCCGCGGATCATACGACCGCCTAGCGAGGGGTCCCCGAGGCGGATGGCAGCGGAAGCCCCGGAGCTGACAGCGCCTGTGGCAGCTCACAGGGCGGGTCGTCCCAGCCCTCGGACCGCACGCTCGCCGATGGATCGTCAGTTGGCCCGTATGCATCACCAAAGACGTCCACCAGCTCGTAGCGCCCGTCAAGCCAACACGCGTGGACCTCGGCATGCCACCTGAGCCCCCGGCCAATCCCGATGGCCACCATGGCTAGGCCCGGATCGTCGACCTCGAAGAGTTCGCCGAACGCGGCCAGTGCGGCGTCACAATCTTCGTCGGAAAGTCCGCACTGAAGCGCGGAACCACCGCCCAGGACCTGATGCATGCCGCATGCGAAGAAGATCGTGTCGCCGGCGTTGAAGCCGCCACCGAGCTTCACTGCGTCACCCTCGCGCGCCAGCCTGTTGCCGTCACGGTCATAGATGGTGAGCACCGCCGCGGACTCGATCACGAAGTCCTCGGGATACGAGAAGACGATGGAAACGGGTGGTAGCCCATCCTCCATGATCAGGATCGGATTGCCATCGGCGTCTGCATCCAGGACGCCATGCGCGAGGGCGGTCATGCACACCCGCACCTCCGGTGTCGCGGAAGGTCCGGGCGCCGATGGCTGGGGTGTGGGCGACGGCGAGGCCGGCGCGACCACATGCAGGACGATCGAGACTTTGAGCTGGTGGTCGTCCCCGCAGGTGCGCTCCGCGAAGGTGGTCGACGCCGTGAATTCCCACTCGCCCGGTTCCAGTTGGAGGTCGGGATTGGCGGAGAACGTATGGCCGAATGGGGAGGCCGCGGGGACCCCCTCCTCGACGAGGATGCCGTCCTTCGTCAACGTTGCCACGACGGGACTGTCGCGGCCAACGGGATACTGGATGCAGGGTCGGAAGCGGCCGGTGCCAACCGTTGCGCCTTGGCCGGTCGCGCTGCGAATGGTGAAGCCGATTGGCGGAGCACCTTCACCGACCGTCATATCCAGCTCGTCGCCGGCGTACGTGAGTGACGCGCTGACCTCGATTTCCTCGTGCGTGGTCCAGACCGTCTTAGGCGACGAGAGCGTCAGGATGAAGTCGCCGTCACGTGTCTCGGCAATCGCGGGTGGGTTCGCGGGCGCGATTGGACCGCTCGGACTTGGCGAGAAGGACCGCGACCCGATGTCTAGCGACCTCCCGAGGCCGAAGGCCAGCGACGTCAGTGCAACGGCCGCCACAACCGTCGCGCCGACAAGGCCGATCCTTCGCGACGTGCGTGCGGTGGAGGACTCGGTCTCCGGCAGCTGACCGGTCGGCGCGGCGCGTTCCAGTGCCTCGAGCTCGGTGCGGAG
>JAPSGM010000082.1 GCA_031177555.1 Chloroflexota bacterium | reverse complement strand
GGCGCTCGCCGCGGCGCATCTCGGCCAGGGCCGTGACCGCATCGGCCGGCGCCAGGTGGTGGAGCAGGAGGGAGGCGTGCGCGACGTCGACCGACGCATCGGCCAGCGGGAGGTCGCACGCGTCGGCGCGCAGCAGGGTCACGCCATGGGTATGGGCCAGGTTACGGCGGGCGAGGGCCAGCACCTGATCGTGCCGGTCGGCGTGGATCACGCGGGCCCGGTGCACGCGACGCAGCCGGCGGGCAAAGTCGCCCGCCCCGGCACCCACGTCGACGACGGCCGCATCCGGGCGACCGTCCAGCAGCCGCGCCACCGCCGCCACGCTGGCGCCAATCCCCCCGGGCAGCCGGTTGAGCATGGCCATCTCGCGCAGGTTGACCCGCAGGGCGGCCGGATCGAGGCGCTCGCCGTCGAGAAGTTCGGGTTCGTGTGTGCGTGCGGTGAGGGGCATGGGCATCGAATCGTACGCCCATTGGCAGCGCACCCCTGTTTGCCCCGCTCGGAGCGCGTTATGGCACCGAAGTTGCCTCTAGGCAACGCCTGGAGAAGAGTTTGCTTGGGGGACGGACGTCCGCTCGCCCTCCCACATGGTTGCCAGGGGGCCGAAACGATGAACCGAAGCATTCGATGGATCGCGCCATTGCTGCTGGCGTGCCTGATCCTTGCCGCGTGTGGTCCGAATCGCGAGCGCGACGAGGACAACCAGGGCGAAGGGCCGCGGGCGTCGGGCAGCGCCGGTGAGCTCGATGCCAGCGGCCAGATCTTTGCCTACGGGGTCTCGTACGAGACCAGCGACGAGATCGCGCAGGGTCGCATCGACTACTTCACCGAGGAGTTCCCGGACGTCCGCGTGCAGTTCAGCGAGAGCAACTTCGACGAGCAGCAGTTCCTGACAGCAGCGCGTCGGGCCGACGTGGTCAGCGTGCCACGCGAGCGCATCGGTTCATATGTCGCCAGCGGCGTCCTGGAGCCGCTGGAGGACTGCATCGCACGCTCCGGCATTTCGCTGGACCTGTACTACCCCGCCTCCGTCGAGCAGGTGACGGTGGATGGCTCGGTCTACGGCATCCCGCTCGACTATGTGGTCACAAACTGGCTCATCGATACTGACCTGTTCGAGGAAGCCGGCATCGATCCGGAGACCTGGGACGTCAGCGACTGGGATGCAATCGCCGAGGCCAACCGGGCCCTCCGCGACGTCGGCGCGCTCGTGGGCGTAGACCCCAAAGTCAGCGATGAGGGCGACCGCTTCCCGATGTGGGTCCGGGCCAACGGCGGTCGGATGATCTCCGAGGACGGTCGTGAGTCGCTGCTGGACACGCCGGAGGTGGCCGAGGCACTTAGCTTCGTCAAGTCGATCATCGACGATTACGGCGGACACAGCAACTTCCTGGACGATCGCGGTGCCACCGGCGACTTCTTCTCGGCGGAGCAGTTCACGGAGGACACCGAGGGGGCGTTCCCGATACAGCAGTGGTATCTCAACGTGGTCGCGGGCTCCGCGCCCGACACCAACTTCATGGCCAAGCCGTTCCTCGATCGACAGGGGAATCCGCTGACGATGGCCGAGGGGAACGCCTACGCCATCATGGCGTCATCAGACAACAAGGACACCGCGTGCGCCTTTATCACCGCAACGACCTCCACCGATGCCTGGCTGCGCGCAGCGGAGATGCGCCAGAAAGCGTCCGAGGGCCCCCAGACCGGCACGGCCCCCGCGAACCGGGAGGCAACCGAGCGGATCTTCGCCGAGTACGTCGACCTGTCGGAGCACCCGGAGCTCGACGCGGCCATGCAGGTCTACCTCGACACGCTGGAGAACGCGTTCTACGTGCCGACCTCGCCGGCGGCCGAGGAGTTCCGTCGCGCTTGGATCGGCGCTGTGACGTCGGTCCTTAACGGCGAGGCGGAGCCCGAGGAGGCCCTGCGCCAGGCGGACGAGGAGGCGCAGTCCGCCATCGACTCGGCAGGCTCGTAGCCGTCCTCGACCATGTCGTCCGACACCGCCGCCGGCCGCGCGGACAAGGTCTCGCGCTGGTCGGCGGCTGAACGCCGGACGCTGCTGTGGGCGCTGCTCTTCCTTTCGCCCTGGATCGTCGGCTTCGTGATCTTCACCGCAGGGCCGATGCTGTGGAGCCTGTGGCTCTCGTTCACCGACTACAACCCGCTCTCGGGTCAGGGTGACTTCATCGGCCTCGACAATTACGCGCGCATGCTGGAGGACCGCCGCGTCGGCCTCAGCCTGTGGAACACGCTCTACTTCAGCGTCCTGTACGTCCCCCTATCGGTCACGCTGGGCCTTGGCCTGGCGATGCTGCTGAACGGCGTCGGAGGCCGATTCGCAGGCTCCTTCCGGACCGCCTTCTACCTGCCCAACGTGACGCCGGCGGTGGCGGTCGGAACCCTCTTCCTGCTGATCCTGAACAACCCCAATGGCCTGCTCAACCAGGCCCTCGCCGCGCTCCGGCTGCCGACGCCCAGCTGGCTGAACGATCCGGACTGGATCAAGAACGGGATCGTGCTGATGATGCTGTGGAGCATCGGCGGTACGGTGGTGATCCTGTTCGCCGCCTTGCGCAACGTGCCGGCCGAACTCTACGAGGCCGCGCGGGTCGACGGGGCCGGCCCCATCCAGCGCCTCCTCAATGTGACCCTGCCCATGATCAGCGGCGCAATCTTCTTCGTGCTGGTCATCAACACGGTCGCCTCGCTCCAACTCTTCAGCGAGGTCTACACCATGTTCTTCGGCCAGCGCACCGGCGCCTCGGCGGCCGGCGAGAGCAGCGCGCTGTTCTACGTCGTCTACCTGTTCCGCAACGCCTTCGAGTTCCTGCGCATGGGGTACGCCTCGGCACTCGGCTGGCTCCTGTTCGTGATCGTGGTGCTGATCACCTTCTTCCAGTTCCGCCTCAGCAAGCGCTTCGTGTACTACGAGGGCGAGTAAATGGCGACCCGCGAGGAGCGCATCGGCCGCTCGTTCGTTCCCGGCGTTCGGCACCCGGAGGCGGTGGCGGCCGCTCCGGCACCGTTCGACGTCAGGGGGCTGGTGCGGCGGGTCCTGTTCATCGCGCTGCTGGTCGGCTTCACCGTCCTGTTCATCTATCCGTTCATCTGGCTCGTATCGGCTTCGCTGAAGCCGGGTCGGGAGGTGTTCAGCGGCGGGCTGATCCCCGAGACCATCCGCTGGGAGAACTACAGCGAGCTGTTCAACCAGCAGCCGATGCTGCAGTGGACTTGGAACAGCATCCTCGTCTCCATGGCGGCAGCCGTTTCAGTGACCGTCAGCTCGGCGCTGGTGGCGTTCGCCTTCGTCTTCTTCCGCTTCCCGTACCGGAATGTGCTGTTCGGGATCGTACTGGCGACCATGATGCTGCCCGGCGCGGTGACCATGATTCCCCAGTACCTGATCTGGGACTTCCTGGGTTGGAGGAACACGCTCGTCCCGCTGTGGGCTGGCAATCTCTTCGCCTCGCCCTTTTACATCTTCCTGCTTAGGCAATTCTTCCTGGGCATCCCGCGCGAACTGTTCGACGCGGCGAACGTCGACGGAGCCAGCCCCCTCCGTACCTGGTGGTCGGTCGCCCTGCCGCTCACCATGCCGGCCCTCATCGTGGTCTTCGTGTTCGAGCTCAAGGCGGCCTGGACCGATATCGTCAAGCCCCTCATCTTCCTGGAGGATATTGAGCAATTCACGCTCCCTTTGGGGCTCAAGGCGATCGTCGACAACCCGTCCATCGGCGGGGAGCTGCATTTCGAGCTGCTGGCTGTTGGCGGCGTGCTGGTGACGGTTCCCATGATCGTGATCTTCTTTTTGGCGCAGCGCTATTTCCTGGAGGGCATCGCCACCACTGGCTCCACGGGGCGCTGACCGTCGGGCCGCCAGCGAGGCGTGGCACCATGCCGCCGTGCGCCTGGACGAGGAGCTCGTCGTGGTCGATGCCCACGCCGGCGGTGAGCCGGGCCGGGTGATCGTGGGCGGCGTCCACGACGTGCCGGGCGCCACCATGCTCGACAAGCGCGACCACCTCCGGCGCGAGGGCGACCGCCTGCGGCGCCTGGTCCTGCGCGAGCCGCGTGGCTACCCCGCCACCTGCGCCAATTTGGTGCTGCCACCCACCTCGCCCGATGCGGACGCCGGCTTCGTGATCATGGAGCAGGCCGAGTACCCGGCCATGAGCGGCAGCAACACGATCTGCACCGCCACGGTGCTGATCGCCGAGCGGCTGGTCCCGGTGCGCGAGCCGGTGACCGAGCTGATCCTCGAGGCGCCGGCCGGCCTGATCCGCGTCGTGGCGCGGGTGCGGGACGGCCGGGCCGAGTCGATCACCTTCGAGAACGTCCCGGCCTTCGTGATCGCGCTGGACGCGCCGATCGAGGTCCCGCAGCTGGGCACGGTGACGGTCGACGTGGCGTGGGGCGGGATGTTCTACGCCCTGGCCGATGCCGCCGCGCTCGGGTTCCGCATCTCCCCGGACGAGGGGCGCGACCTGGTCCGGGTCGGCGAGATGGTCAAGGCCGCCGCCCGGGAGCAGATCCCCGCGCCGCACCCGGAACGTCCCGAGCTGTCTGGCATCAGCATCCTCGGGTGGACCGGGCCGCCGACACTGCCGGGCAGCCACGGCCGCAACACGGTGGTCGTCTCATCGGGAAGGCTGGACTGGTCGCGGCCCGAGTCGTTCACCGGGGTCCTGGACCGCTCGCCGTGCGGCACCGGGACGTGCGCCCGCATGGCGGTGCTGCACGCCCGCGGGCAGCTGGCCATCGGGCGGGACTTCGTGCACGAGGGGATCCTGGGCACCACCTGGACGGGTCGGCTGCTGCGCGAGGCGTCGGTCGGCGGGCTGCCGGCGGTGGTGCCGCAGCTGACCGGGTCGGCCTGGATCACCGGCCGCGCGCGGCTGGTCGTGGAGGAGGGCGACCCCTTCCCCGACGGCTTCACCGTGGGCGACCTCTGGGGGCTCGCCGACTGAGGCCGGACGGCCAGCCGAGCTAGCCGAGCAGCCGCTGCACCTCGCGGGCGATCACCAGGTCCTCGCGCGCCGTCACGCGCAGGACCGATACCGGCGAGCCGGGGAGCGACAGCAACTCGTCATCCTCCGATGGCGGGCGCAGGACGGCCGGCACGCCCAGGCCGCGCAGCCGGCCGCAGATCGCCGCCCGCACCTCGGCCGCCTGCTCCCCGATGCCGCCGGTGAACGCCAGCGCCTCGAGCCGGGGCAGGGCCGTGGCCGTCGCCGCGATGGCCGCCGCCGCGCGGCCCACGAACATCTCGACGGCCAGCGCCGCGCGCTCGTCACCGCCGGCGGCCGCGGCCTCCACGCGGCGCAGGTCGGCGCTCACGCCGGACACGCCGAGCAGGCCGGATCGATGCTGCAGGCCGTCGTGCAGGGCGTCGGGGTCCAGCCGGCCGTCGTCCAGCAGCTCCAGCAGCAACCCCGGGTCCACCGATCCCGAGCGGGTGCCCATCATGAGGCCCTCGAGGGGCGTCATGCCCATGGAGGTGTCCACCGAGCGGCCGCCCTGGACCGCGGTCACCGAGCAGCCACCGCCGAGGTGGGCGACGACGAGGGACAGCTCCTCGACGGGCCGCTCCAGCAGGGCGGCCGCGCGCTCGACGGCCCAGGCCACCGACAGGCCGTGGAAGCCGAAGCGGCGCAGCCCCCATGCCTCGGTCCACTCCCAGGGCAGCGGGTAGGTGCGGGCCGCCGGTGGCAGGCCCGCGTGGAAGGCGGTGTCGAAGCAGGCAACCTGCGGCAGGTCGGGGAACGCGTCGCGGGCCGCGGCGATCCCCTCCAGCGCCGGGCCGTTGTGCAGCGGAGCGAGGTCACGCAGCGCGTCGAGCTCGCCCACGACTCGCTCGGAGAGGAGCAGCGGCGTGGTGTGCCGCGCGCCGCCGTGCACGACACGGTGGCCCACCGCGTCGATTCGCTGGCCATCGGCCAGCGCGCCGCGCAGCGCATCGGTCCAGCCGTCGTGCGCCGGCCGCTGCAGCTCCCGCCGGGCGACGGTCACGTCGCCGGGCTGGCCGACCAGGCTCGTCTTGAGCGAGCTGGAGCCGGCGTTGAGGACCAGGATCCGCATCGGTCCCGGTCAGGCCCGGGAGGGCCAGGTCCAGTCGCGGATCTCCGGGTCGTCCTCGCCGTGCTCGCGCGTGTACGCCCGAGCCTCGGCGCGCCGGTCGATCATGGCCTGCCGCACGTCGGCGGCGCGCTGGATCAGCCCGGGGACGCGGTCGATGACGTCGATGACCAGGCCGAATCGGTCCAGGTCGTTGAGCATCACCATGTCGAACGGTGTGGTGGTGGTGCCCTCCTCCTTGTACCCGCGCACGTGCAGGTTGGCGTGGTTCGTGCGCCGGTACGTGAGCCGATGGATCAGCCACGGGTACCCGTGGTAGGCGAACACGATCGGCCGGTCGGCGGTGAAGAGGGCGTCGAACTCGGGGTCGGTGAGCCCGTGGGGGTGCTGGGTCTCGTCCTGCAGGCGCATGAGGTCGACCACATTCACGACGCGAACCTTCAGGTCCGGGAGGTGCCGGCGCAGCAGGTCCACCGCCGCGAGCGTCTCCAGCGTGGGGATGTCGCCGGCACAGGCCATCACCACGTCCGGCTCGCTTCCCTGGTCGTTGCCGGCCCAGTCCCAGGTGCCGATGCCGCGCGCGCAGTGCAGCACCGCCTCCTCCATGGAGAGGTAGCTCAGCGCCGGCTGCTTGCCGGCGACGATGACGTTGACGTAGTGCCGGCTGCGCAGGCAGTGGTCGGCGACCGAGAGCAGGCAGTTGGCATCCGGCGGCAGGTAGACGCGGATGATCTCGGCCTTCTTGTTCACGACGTGGTCGATGAAGCCGGGATCCTGGTGGCTGAATCCGTTGTGGTCTTGCCGCCAGACGTGGCTGGAGAGCAGGTAGTTGAGGCTGGCGATCGGGCGGCGCCAGGGGATGCTGCGCGTCGTCTTCAGCCACTTGGCGTGCTGGTTGAACATCGAGTCGACGATGTGGATGAAGGCCTCGTAGCAACTGAACAGGCCGTGCCGCCCGGTGAGCAGGTAGCCCTCCAGCCAGCCCTGGCAGAGGTGCTCGCTTAGCACCTCCACCACCTGTCCGTGCCGCGCGAGGTGCTCGTCCACCGGCCGGATCTCGGCGGCCCACTGCTTGTCGGTGGCCTCGTACACCGCGCCCAGGCGGTTCGACTCGGTCTCGTCCGGACCGAACAGGCGGAAGCGGTCCGGGTTGACGCGGATCACGTCGCGCAGCCAGGTGCCCAGCACCCTGGTCGCCTCCGCACTCACCGTCGCCGGCGCCGGCACGTCCACTCCGTAGTCGCGGAAGTCGGGCAGCTCCAGGTCGCGCAGCAGCACCCCGCCGTTGGCGTGCGGGTTGGCGCTCATGCGCCGCTCGCCCTCTGGCGCCAGCTCCGCCAGTTCGGCCACCAGGGCCCCATCGGCGTCGAACAGCTCCTGGGGCCGATAGGAGCGCATCCAGTCCTCCAGCAGCGCCAGGTGCGAGGGGTTCGTGCGGACCTCGCTCAGCGGAACCTGGTGCGAGCGCCAGGTGGCCTCCACCGGGAGGCCGTCGACCTCCTTCGGCCCGGTCCAGCCCTTCGGCGTGCGCAGCACGATCATCGGCCAGCGCGGTGGCTCCAGCGCGCGCTCCCCGCCCCTGGCTCGCGCCTGGATCCGGCCGATGCCGACCAGCGCGTCGTCGAGCGCCGCGGCCAGCTGCCGATGGACGTCCGCGGGATCGTCCCCGGCCACGACCAGC
>JAPSGM010000081.1 GCA_031177555.1 Chloroflexota bacterium | reverse complement strand
GTACCGGATGGAGGCTGGCGCGAGCGCCTGGCCGAGGTCGGCCGCCGCGTGCTGTGGGAGGGCGCGCAACCGGTCGAGATCGCGCAGGTCTGACCGATGCCGGTCCGGCACCCGGTACCGTTGGCCCGGGCGTGGCCGACCTGATCGTCGCCGGCGGCACGGTCGTCACCGCCGCCGGCAGCTTCCCGGCGGACGTGGCGATCGCCGGCGGCCGGATCGCGGCGGTGGGGGAGAGCCTGGCCCGGCACGACCCGGGCGCGGAGATCCTCGACGCGGCCGGCCTCCTGATCCTCCCCGGCGTGGTGGACGTGCATACCCACACGCGCTTGCCGACCCACGAGCTGCCGGATCGCTTCTTCCAGGACAGCATCGCGGCCGCGCACGGCGGCACCACCACCTTCCTGGCCTTCAACAACCCGGGCACCGGCATCAGCGACGAGGGCGCCGCCTCTCTCCTCGCCGGCATGCGCGAGTTCCGCGCCCGCACCGAGGGGGAGTCGGCGGTGGACTACGCGCTGTCATCGGTCCTGACCGGGCAGCAGCGCGACCCGGTGGCGGAGCTGCCCGAGCTCATCGCGGCGGGCGTGCCGACCGCCAAGGCGTTCATGGTCTACGACTTCCGCCTGCCCGATGAGCGCCTCTTCGCCGCGCTGCAGGCCATGGGCCGCCACGGCGGCATGCTGCAGGTCCACTGCGAGAACGCCACGATCATCAACGAGCTGACGCGCCACGCGCTGGACCGGGGAAGCACGGGCTGCCGCCACCACGCTGAGTGCCGCCCGGACTACGCGGAGGCGGAGGCGACACATCGGGCCGTCGCGCTGGCGCAGGCGGCGGAGGCATCGGTCTACGTCGTCCACCTCTCGTGCGCCGATGCGCTGGCCGAGGTCGTCGCCGCGCGGGCCCGCGGCTGGCCGGTGTACGCCGAGACCTGCCCGCAGTACCTGGTCTGGACCGATGAGCGCTACCACGCCGATGACGAGGCGGAGGTGATCAAGTCGGTCATCTCCCCGCCGCTGCGCTCCGACGGCGACCGCCAGGCCCTGTGGTTGGGCCTGGCGCGTGGCGGCCTGGACGTCGTGGCCTCGGATCATGTCCCCGACCGGCTGGACGCCGAGAAGCGCCTTCCCGCTCCGCCGTTCCCCCAGGTCAGCAACGGGGCACCGGGGATCGAGACGCTGCTGTCGGTGACCTACGGCGCCGGGCCGGGGGCCGGTCGGCTGTCGCTGGAGCGCATGGTCGACGTGCTGTCCACCACGCCGGCGCGCCTGTTCGGACTGGCCACCAAGGGGGCGGTTGAGGCGGGTCGGGACGCCGACCTGGTCCTGTTCGACCCGGAGGCGTCGAGGATCATCGACCAGGCGGACCTGCACCACACGTCCGACTTCACGCCGCACCAGGGGCTCGGCGTGCGCGGCGCGGTGCGGGCCGTTCTGCTGCGCGGCCAGGCCGTGGTACGCGACGGGGAGTTCCTGGGGCGTCGCGGCGCCGGCCGCTTCGTGGAGCGCGCGCTGACCTGACAGCCCCGTTGGCACGCCGACCGAAGGTGGTTCAGGATGGGTCCATGGCAGCCCTGCTGACCATCGTGCTGGGGATCACCATCTCGGCGGACGCGTACGTGCCGCCGCCGGTCACGCATGTCGCGGCCACCACCACGTGGGTCACCCAGTCGTACGGGATCGAAGCGACGCTCGAGGTGGCATCGGGCCGGCTGGACGTGGTCGAGACGCTGCGCGTCACCAACCGAGCCGGGCTGCCGATCAGCTACCTCAACATCTCGGTCCTGCCGCGCGCCTTCGGCTTCTACGAGCCGACCGGTCGGCTCACCGTCGACGGCGAGCGCGTCGCCACCCGCTGGACGACCGGCACCAACCTCCGCGTCTCGCTGGGCCGCCGGCTGGCGCCCGGCGAGCAGGCCACGATCCGGATGCCGTTCCGGCTCACGGTCGGCAGCGCCGGCGGGGCCTTCACCGCACGCCTGAGCCGCGACCGCGGCGTCATCAGCTTCGGGCAGTGGCTGCCGATGGTCTCGCCGGTGCTGGACAGCTACGGGGTCGGCGACCCGCGCGTCACGACGAGCGCGGAGCGGATCACCATGGACCTGACGACCACCACCCGGCTGCCGCGCGACGCGGTCGCCTGCGCCGGGCTCGCCAGGGCGCCCGCCGGCTCGGGCACCCGCTGGCGCTGCGAGATCGAGAACGCGCGCGACTTCTCGTTCGTGGTCAATCCGCGCTTCCGGCTGACCCGCCGCACCGTGGACGGTATCCCCATGCGGGTGTACACCGAGACCGTGAGCGGGGAGCGCACCGCCGACCTCGCCGAGACCGCGCTCCGCCGCCTCAACCGGCTGTACGGGCGCTACCCATGGCCGGACCTCGTGCTCGCCGAGGTGGGCGCCGACGACGGCTTCAGCATGGAGTACCCCGCCGCCATCCACCTGACCCGGACCAAGGTGGTCGACCCGTACGTGCTGTACCACGAGGTGACGCACCAGTGGTTCTACGCCCAGCTGGGCAACCACCAGCAGCACGAGCCGTGGCTGGACGAGGCCTTCGCCGACTTCACCGCGCGGTGGCTCATGGGCAGCCCCGAGCGGAGCCAGTGCTCCGATCGCCCGGTCGACAGCCCGGTGTTCGCCTGGCCCGCGGGCCGCACGGCGGGGGGCGACTGGCTGAGCTGCGACGGCTACTTCCACACCGTCTTCTACAAGGGCACCGAGTTCCTCAACGCCGTCCGCTCGGCAATGGGCGATCGCGCCTTCTTCGCCGCGCTGCGCGAGCACATCGCCGACAACCGCTACGGTATGACCACCGCGCGACGCCTGCTCGACCACCTGCAGTCACGGACCGATGCCGACCTGCGGCCGATCTACGCCCGCTACCTCGAGGCCTACTGACCGCAACGAACGAGGCCGGCGGTCTCCCGCCGGCCTCGAAGCTGGGTGGTGGCGCGACTAGCGCCGGGTCGAGAAGCAGGCGCTGCAGTAGACGGGCTTGCTGCCGCTGGGCTGGAACGGGACGCGGGCCTCGCCGCCGCAGCCGTCGCAGGTCGCGGTGAACATCTCGCGCTGGCCGTAGCCGCCGCCGCTGTAGCTGGAACCGTAGCCGCCCCCGTTGCCGGCGTAGCTGCCGCCCGAGTCGCCGCGCGACGCCTTGCGGATGGCGCGGCAGCCCGGGCAGCGGCGGGGCTCGCTGAACTGCCGATCGGCGTAGAACTGCTGCTCGCTCGCGGAGAACGAGAACTCCTGGTTGCAGTCGGCACAGGTCAGGGTCTTATCGGTGTAGGTGAACAAGAAAAACTCCTCTGCTGCGGCCTCAGCGAAATCCGATCTCGCCGAAAAACCAGTGAGAGGAGTGCGTGGTGCCGCGTGATGATGCCCGGCTACCGGGCGGTACTCCGAAATCGTACCACATCCGGGGTTTGGCGCGGTGCCTAAACCGCCCCAGCCGCGCATCAGTCGAGGAGGTCGTACGCCGGCAGGGTCAGGAACTCGGTAAACGCGTCGGCGAGCACCAGCTCGTCGAGCAGCGCGACCGCGTCGGCCCATCGGTAGCGGGGAACCTCGGCCTCGAGGCGCGCCAGCTCCTCGCCGCGAACCGCGACATAGAGCTCGGCCGTCATCGGGCGGCCGTCCTCCAGGCGCACGCCGTGCGTCCGCCACTGCCACAGCTGTGAGCGACTGATCTCGGCCGTGGCGGCGTCCTCCATCAGGTCGGCGATGGCGGCCGCCCCGTTGCCGTCCAGCCAGGAGGCCAGGTACTGCAGCGCCACGCTGACGTTGGTGCGCACGCCGGCCTCCGTCACGCGGCCGCCGTCGATCCGCACGTCCAGCATCTCGGCGGCAGACGGGGCGACCCGCGGTCCGCGGTCCTTCTGGTTCGGCCGGTCGCCCAGGGCAGCGTCGAAGATCTCGCCGGCCACCGAAACGAGGTCCGGGTGCGCGACCCACGTGCCGTCCGACCCGTCGCCGGCCTCCCGCCGCTTGTCCTCGCGGACCGCGGCCAGCGCCCGCTCGGTGACCTCCGGCTCGCGCCGGTTCGGGATGAAGGCGCTCATGCCGCCGATGGCATGCGCGCCGCGGCGGTGACACGTGGCCACCAGCAGCTGCTGGTAGGCGCGCATGAAGGGCACGGCCATGGTGACCTGGGCGCGGTCGGGAAGGACCATGTCGCGCCGGGCGCGGAACTTCTTGATGAAGCTGAAGATGTAGTCCCAGCGGCCTGCATTCAGCCCGGCGGCGTGGTCGCGCAGTTCGTACAGGATCTCCTCCATCTCGAACGCGGCGAGCACCGTCTCGATCAGCACCGTGGCGCGCACGCTGCCCTGCGGCACCTCGAGCGCCTCCTGCGCGGCCACGATCACGTCGTTCCACAGCGCGGCCTCAAGGTGCGACTCCAGCTTGGCCAGGTAGAAATACGGGCCGCTGCCACGGGCCAGCTGCTCGCGGGCGTTGTGGAAGAACGCCATCCCGAAGTCGAACAGCGATGCCGAGATCGGGGAGCCGTCGACCAGCACGTGGCGCTCGTCCAGGTGCCAGCCGCGCGGCCGCAGCACCAGGGTGGCCAGGCCGGAGTCGCGCAGCGCGTAGGTCTTCTCATCGGTCCGGAGGGAGAGGGTGCCGCGCACGGCCTCGCGAACCGCCCACTGGCCGGCCACCACGTTGGGCCAGGTCGGGGAGAGGGCATCCTCGAAGTCCGCCATGAAGACGCGCGCTCCCGAGTTGAGGGCGTTGATCATCATCTTCGCCTCGGCCGGGCCGGTGATCTCCACCCGCCGATCGTCGAGGTCCGCCGGGGCGGGCGCCACGCGCCATTCGGGGTCCTCGCGGACGTGCCGGGTATTCGGCAGGAAATCGGGCAGCTCCCCGCCGTCGAAGCGAGCCTGGCGCGCGTTCCGTTCGCCCAGCAACCGCAGCCGGCGCCCATTGAAGGACCGATGCAGCTGCCCCACGAAGGAGAGTGCCTCCGGGGTCAGGATCGCCTCGGCATGCTCGACGCCGCGATCGGTGAGCGTGACGCCGGGCGCCTCGGTCACGCTCATGGAGTCCTCCGCATATGTGTCCATGACAGCACGTGGTGCGCCATGCTCACCTCCCGGCTGCCTCGCGCCGCTCGCGCTCGACGAGGAAGGCGCGCGGCCGGGTGCCGGCGCGCAGCGCGTCCAGCAGCTCGCCGAAGCGCCGCTCCCGCGTCCCCTGCCTCTTCGCCGATACGACCCAGTGCGTGGCCAGCCGGCGGAACGACGGCCGCTCCGCCTCCCAGCCACGCCGGGCCGTCTCGTCGGCCTGCAGTCGCGCGTCCATGTCGTCCGGCAGCGCAGCCGGCGGGCGCTCGTAGGAGTAGCCGGCGTCCCGGCGACGGTCGCGCATCTCGAACGCGCGGATGCCGGCCGGGTGCATCCGGCCCGCGGCCGTCAGCTCCGCGATGCGGGCGATGTTGGTGGCGCTCCAGCTCGAGGTGGCCCGCCGCGGCGAGAAGCGGACGGCCAGCAGCTCCTCGTCGATGCGGTAGGTGATGCCATCGATCCAGCCGTAGCAGAGGGCCTCCTCCACCGCCTGGGGATAGGTCATGGCGACTCTGGGGACTCCCTTCTTGTAGAAGCCGACGAACAGCGCCGGCAGCGAGTCGTGGTTGGCGTCCAGCCAGGCGCGGAAGTCGGCGGCCGTCGGGAAGATCCGAACGTCGCCGCGCGCGGGACGGGTGATCGGCATCGCTCGCTACCAGCCGCCCTCGTCGCGGATGAGCCGGTGCAGGACGCGGGACGCGACCGCCCGGCGGTAGTCGGCCGTGGAGCGCACGTCGTCGATGGGCGAGAGCTCCCCCGCGAGGGCGGCCGCCGCACGGTCGGCGGCCTCGGCGGTCGGGGCCGCTCCCTCCAGGACTCGCTCCGTCGCGCCGGCCCGCACCGGCGTGGGCGCCACCGAGCCGAGGGCCACGCGCACGCCGCGCCACGCGCCGTCGTCGCCCGGCTGCCAGGCGAGGGCCATGACCACCTTCGAGATCGCCTGGGCCCGCCGCGTGCCCACCTTGCGGAAGCGGACCTGGCGGGTGCGCGCCAGCGGGAACCGCACGCGCAGCACCAGCTCGTCGGATGCCAGGGCAGTGCGCCGGTAGGCGGGCCAGAACGCGGCCGCCGGGACCCTGCGCTCGCCGCGGCTCGAGCCCAGGACCAGCTCCGCATCCGCGGCCAGCAGGATCGGAAGCGTGTCGCCCGCCGGTGAGGCGTTGGCGGCGTTGCCGCCCAGGGTGCCGCGGTTCTGGATCTGCGCCGCGCCGATGGTGGCGGCGCACTCCGCCAGCGCCGGCAGGTGCTGCGCGACCTCCGGCGAGGTCCGCATGTCGGCGTACGTCGTGAGCGCGCCCACGACCAGGGCGCCGTCCTCCACGTCGATCCCGCGCAGCTCGTCCAGCGCCCAGATGTTGACGAGCCGCTCGGGCGTCTCGCCGATCTCGCCGGTGATCTGCACGAGAACGTCCGTGCCGCCGGCGAGCGGCCGGTGCGGAAGCGCCGACAGCACGGAGTACGCCTCGTCCAGGGTGCGCGGCGATACGACGGGCGGCTCGGGCGGCATGCGCTCAGGCCGGGCCGGACCGTCGCTCAGCGGCCAACGCGATGGCCTCGATGATCTTGGTGTATCCCGTGCAGCGGCACAGGTTGCCGGCGATCGCCTCGCGGATGGCATCGTCGGACGGCTCGGCACCACTGGCCAGGAACGCCTCTCCGGCCATCAGCATCCCCGGCGTGCAGATGCCGCACTGGGCGCCGCCGGTCTCCAGGAAGGCGGCCTGCAGCTCGTTGAGGCGGCCCTCCAGCGCCAGGCCCTCGACCGTCTCGATGCGCGAGCCCGCCACCTGGCACAGCGGCACCAGGCACGAATCGACCACCTCGCCGTCGAGCAGCACCGAGCAGGCTCCGCACTCGCCCTCGCCGCATCCCTCCTTCGTGCCCGTGAGGCCCAAGTCCTCGCGCAGCGCGTCCAGCAGCCGCCGCATGCCGGGCGCGCGCAGCTCCACCAGCTCGTGGTTGACGGTGAAGCGGAAGCTCATCGTTTCCGGTCCTGCGGCGGGTCGGTGGGCGCCCGCAGCGGGATCTCGTCGCCGCCGGGGGGCAGGTCCTCGATCGGTGGGGTGGCCGGCGCAGGCTCCTCGATCGAGATCCCAGGAGCGGGGGGCATCTCGCCACCGGTCATGGCCGCCAGGATGCGCTCCGGGGTGGCGGGCAGGTCGTGGATCCATGCCCCGGTCGCATCGTGGATGGCGGCCACCACGGCCGGGGCGCCGACGTCCATGGGCAGCTCGCCGACGCCCTTCGCCCCGTGCGGCGCCCCGGAGAACGGACGCTCGACCAGGATGGTCTGGATGCGCGGCGTGTCCAGGCTGGTGGGAATGAGATAGGTGGCCAGGCGGTCGTTCAGGTAGCGGCCGTTGACCAGCTTCATCTCCTCGATGGTGGCGTAGCCGATCGCCTGCAACGAGCCGCCCTCGACCTGGCCCTCGGCCAGCACCGGGTGGATCACGTGCCCGACGTCGTCCGCGGCGACGAAGTCGCGCACGGCAACCTCGGCGGTATCCAGGTCGACCTCCACGCGGGCCACCGCGGCGGCCCAGCCGTAGGCGGGGTAGGCGTCGCCCTGGTAGGTGGCGTCGTCGAAGTGGATGCCCGGATAGGGGATGAAGCGCTCGTCGACGCGCATCGGTCCGGCCTGGCGGTAGGACTCGGCGAAGGGCCTCCCACTGCGCTCCTCCACCCGAGCACGCAGTTTCTCA
>JAPSGM010000080.1 GCA_031177555.1 Chloroflexota bacterium | reverse complement strand
GCTCCCCTAGCTTTCGCGCCTCAGCGTCAAGAATGGGCCAGGTAGCCGCCTTCGCCACTGGTGTTCCTCCCGATATCTACGCATTTCACCACTACACCGGGAATTCCGCTACCCTCTCCCACCTTCAAGCCGAGCAGTTTCCGATGCAATTTCCCAGTTAAGCCGGAAGCTTTCACATCGGACTGACCCAGCCGCCTGCGCGCTCTTTACGCCCAGTAAATCCGGACAACGCTTGCCACCTACGTATTACCGCGGCTGCTGGCACGTAGTTAGCCGTGGCTTATTCCTCAGGTACCGTCTTGTATCTTCCCTGAGAAAAGAGGTTTACAACCCGAAGGCCTTCGTCCCTCACGCGGAGTTGCTGCCTCAAGCTTTCGCTCATTGGGCAAAATTCCCGACTGCTGCCTCCCGTAGGAGTCTGGGCCGTGTCTCAGTCCCAGTCTGGCTGATCATCCTCTCAGACCAGCTACCGATCGTCGCCTTGGTGAGCCGTTACCCCACCAACTAGCTAATCGGACGCAGGCCCCTCCGAAAGCGGATTGCTCCTTTAGTCGACGAACCGAATCACCGACCACATGCGGTATTAGCCACCCTTTCGGGCAGTTATTCCCCACTTCCGGGCAGGTCACCTACGCGTTACTCAGCCGTCCGCCACTCGGTTCCACCAGGCAAGCCCGATGGAACCTCGTTCGACTTGCATGTCTCACGCACCCCGCCAGCGTTTGTCCTGAGCCAGGATCAAACTCTCCGAACAAAAAACAGTGGCCTTGCCCGAAGGCTCCACCACCGTTCACAGTTCAGACTTGGTCCCGCTGACTCGTGTGGGTTCCTGTCACTCTTCAGCTGTTAAGGTCACGCGCCGACCGGGTCGGCTTCGTTCGATTGGAGGCCTCCGCTGCAAATCGGAACCCCTGGCGGCAAGCGGCACGGTCCGGTTTGAACCGCCGTTCTTGCGGCGCCCGCCGGCTAAGACCGGCGCGATGAACGACTGTAGAGCACGCCTTCGGGGCTGTCAACCGAGCTCACCAAGAGCCGATGGCGCCGCGTCGGGGTCCTACACTGCTGCCATTATAGAACGCAAGTTCTAATCAGTCAAGGCCCCCGCGTCACGACCGCTCGACCTGGCGGCGGCCCTGGAGCGAGCGGATCAGGGTGACGTCGTCGGCGTACTCGAGGTCGCCGCCGACCGGCAGCCCGCGCGCGATTCGCGTGACGTTCGCCACGTGCGGCGCCAGCAGGTCGGCGAGGTACATGGCGGTCGCCTCTCCCTCCAGGTTCGGGTTGGTGGCCAGGATCACCTCGCTCACGTCGCCGGACGTGACCCGGGCCACCAGCTCGGCGGCCCGGATGCGATCGGGACCGATGCCGTCGAGCGGGCTGATCGCCCCGTGCAGGACGTGGTAGCGGCCGCGGAACTCGGCAGTGCGCTCGATGGCCAGGACATCCAGCGGCTCCTCCACGACGCAGATGCGCCCCGGATCCCGGCGCGGATCGGCGCAGATGGCGCAGGGGTCGACGCCGCGGTCGGTGATGTTGCAGCACACCGAGCAATAGTCAACCTCCTCCTTGACGGCCACCAGCGCGGCGGCCAGCGACCGCGCCTCGTCGCCGGGCGCGCGAAGCACGTGGTAGGCGAGGCGCTGCGCCGTCTTGCGCCCGACGCCGGGCAGCCGGCTGAACTCGTCGATGAGCCGGGCGACCGGCGCGATGAGGCCGCTCACGCCGGGGTCAGCGCGGGAAGGAGGTGCCGCCGAGGTCCGGCAGCCCGGGGAGCCCGAGGCCGCCGGCCACGGACGACATGCGCTCGCGCTCCAGCTCCTTGCTCCGGACGATGGCGTCGTTGACCGCCGCGACTACGAGGTCCTGCAGCATCTCGACCTCGGATGGGTCCACCGCGCTGGGGTCGATCTCGATGGAGCGGATCTCCTGGGCGCCGGTGATGACCACCCGGACCGCTCCCCCGCCGGCCGTCGCCTCCAGCGTCGCGTCCCGCAGCTCCGCCTGGACCTGGGCCATCTGGGTCTGCATCTGCTGCGCCATCTTGGCGATCTGACCGATGTTCACTCGTGCTCCTCGATGCGGATGTTGAGCTCAGCGGACCTCGGGAACGTCGACGAGCTCGCCGCCGGTGATGCGCAGGACGCCCTCCAGCAGCGCCTGGCCGTCGGGGTCCGACGGGTCGTTGGCGACCGCCTGCGCGACGGTGAGCGGCTCGAGCTCCACGTTGCTGCTCACGCATTCGATGGCCCAGCTGCCGGTCAGCACCTCGGCCAGCAGCTCCTCGATGGCCCTGGCCCGGGTACTGGCCTTCTCGCGCATGAAGCGCCGCTCCTCGGGGAAGGCGAGCGTGAGGCGCACGCCCTCGACGGCCACCGGGCGGCACTCGCGCAACAGGGGCTTGATGGCGGGCGCCGCGCGCTCGACGACCTCGGCCCAGCGGGCGGTGATGGCGGCGAGCTCCGGACGGACCGACGAGGCCGCCTCCGCTGACGGCTCGGGACCTGGGGCGGGCACGGGCGCCGGCGCTGCGGCCGGAACCGGCTCCCCGGTCGACATTTCGGGTGTCGGCTCCGGCGCCGGTCGAGGGGCGGGGGCGGCGGCTGCTGCCGCCAGCGCCGGCTGCGCAGCCATGGACTCCACCGCCAGCAGCTCCATCGCCAGGCGGGCGCGGCCCTCGCGCGCCCCGGCGCCGGCGGCCTCGGCCAGCCTGCGCAGGATCGTCGCCAGGCGGCGCGCCGCGGCCGGATCGGTGGTGGCGGTGAGCAGCCGGCGGCGCGCCTCGGCCTCGGCCTGCGCGGCGACCTGGCCCATGTCGCGGCCCACGTCGGCCAGCGACTCGATGACGTCCAGCGCCGCGGCGGCATCGCCCGATGCATAGGCGTCGAGGAGCACGACGATGGCCTGCTCGTCGGCGAGGCCGACGGCCTCGCGCACGTCGCCCAGCGCGATCCGGTCGCCGGCGAAGGCCAGGACCTGGTCGAGCAGGGACTCGGCGTCGCGCATGCCGCCATCGGCGAGGGCGGCGATCAGGGCCAGCGCCTCGTCATCGGCCTGTGCGCCCTCCGCCTGCACGATGCGGGACAGCTTGCCCACGATCGCATCGGTCCCCAGGCGGCGGAAGTCAAAGCGCTGGGTGCGGCTGATGATCGTGGCGGGGACCTTGTGGGTATCGGTCGTGGCCAGGACGAAGACGACGTGGTCGGGTGGCTCCTCCACCATCTTCAGCAGCGCGTTGAAGGCGTGCGGGCTGAGCATGTGGACCTCGTCGATGATGTAGACGCGGCGGCTCAGCTCCGACGGTGCGGTCAGCGCGCGCATGACGAGGTCGCGCGCGTCCTCCACCAGGCCGTGGCTGGCGGCATCTACCTCGATGACGTCCATGGCTCGCCCCTCGCGAATCGAGACGCAGGCCGGGCAGGCGTCGCACGGCTCGCCGTCCTCGCTTCGGTTGGTGCAGTTGATGGCCTTGGCCAGGATGCGCGCGGTGGAGGTCTTGCCGGTCCCGCGCGGCCCCACGAAGAGGTAGGCATGGGCCGTGCGGTCGGAAGCCACCGCGCGGCGCAGGGTGGCGACGATGGGGTCCTGGCCGATGACCTCGCCGAAGCGCTGCGACCGCCAGCGACGGTAGAGGGCGCGGTGCTGGTCGATGCCCGATTCGGACGGTGTGGGTTCAACGGGGAGGGGCGTCGACATGGCTTCCTTACCGTACACCGATCACGCCGCGCCGGTCTGGCTGTGAGGGGTCGTGCACCCGGCGTCGATCGCGAGCCACCGCACCACGAGGATCATCCGGCTCCAGCCAGGTCGCCCCACGGCACCCGAAGGCGGTCGCTTACCGCTGCTTCCTTCCGGACCTGACGGGGTTCACGGACCTTCGCTGCGTGGGACCCGACTTTCGTCGTCGGTCGATCTCGTGGGAGGCGGAGGCCCGACGGCCTCGGCCGGGGATTCAGCCCCGCTGTAGCGGATTGCGGGTGCAGGGCACCGCTAGTTCCCCGCCTAGCACGACCGCGACCGATGGTAAGGCCGCGGTGGACCCCGGTCAATCGGGAACAGATCGGGACGCGAACGGCGCTCACCGGGACAGCACCAGTGCGTGGGTGGCGGAGAGGGGGGGATTCGAACCCCCGACGGGTTTCCCCGAACCGCATTTCCAGTGCGGCGCCATAGGCCTCTAGGCGACCTCTCCGGGCGCGGCAACGCACGAGATCGGACCGGCGTCGAGTGGGTGGCGGAGAGGGTGGGATTCGAACCCACGGTGCTCATCGCACACCGCTTTTCGAGAGCGGCACCTTAAACCACTCGGACACCTCTCCGCGGGCGAGTCTATCAGAGGAGGGACCAATGAGCCGGGGCAGGCCCCGACGTCATCGGGCCGGCGTCAGCCGACCGCCGATTCGCTGGCCAGGCGCCGGGCCTCGGCCTCCCGGACTCCGGAGATGACCGAAAGCTGGTGCGGCATCGCCTTGTCGCGGGCGAGCTGGATGGCTCCGCCGGCGGCGCCCCTGCGATCGTCGGGCACCGCGTAGACCAGCGCCTCGACCTCGGCTTCGACCAGCGCGCCGACGCACATCGCGCACGGCTCGTGGGTGGTGAAGATGGTGACCTCCGCCAGCCGTCGAGACTCGAGCTTGCGGGCCGCGGCCTGGAGGGTCATCAGGACGGCGTGGGCGGTGGGGTCGCGCTGCAGGACCATCCGGTCGTGGTCGCGCGCGATCATGGCGTCGTCCAGCACGGCAACCGCGCCGACCGGGATCTCCCCCTCCTCGCTGCCGCGTCGGGCCTCGGCGATGGCCTCCGCCATGAAGAGCTCGTAGTTCACTGCGAGTCCCCACCTTCAGTCTCCGCGGGAGCCCCCGCGGACTGCCGGGAGTCTAGCAGGCAACGGCACGAATTCTGCTCTTTGCTCTCGGCGAGATCTCCGCGTAACGTATCGGCCCAGCATGACCACGAACATCCAGACGGCCGGCCAACACCGCCGCGCCGCACGCCCGCGGTGGCGTCCCGCGACCCCCGTCGCCCTGCTCCTGCTGGGCGGCGTGTTCGCGACCGCGCTGCTGGCGCCCATCCCCGCCGGACCGAACGCGGCGCGTGCCGAGGTGGTGGAGCGGGTCGAGGCGAAGCTGCCAGGCTGGGCCATCATCCGCACCGATGCCTCATGGGAGGGAGCCTGGTCGGTGGTGGCGGCCTGCGGCCAGAAGCGCCTGGGCTTCCAGGTCGTGCCCGGCCACGGGCTGGCGCCCGGCGACGCCTGGATCAATCCGGAGGACGGGTACTCGCGAATTCGACTGCGCACGGTGTCGGACCACTCGACCTACCTGGTCTGGTTGGACGAGCACCGGGGCCGTACCCTTCCGTGTCGATCGGAGCTGGCCCGACCCCAGGATGAGCTGCCGCGCGGACGCGGCTTCGACTGATCGAGTGGGGCTGGCGTGCCCGAGAGGACTCGAACCTCCGACCTTCAGGTCCGCAACCTGACGCTCTATCCACTGAGCTACGGGCACCCGGCATGGGGCTGGCGGAGAGGGAGGGATTCGAACCCTCGGAAGAGGAAACCCCCTTCAACGGTTTAGCAAACCGCCGCACTAGGCCACTATGCGACCTCTCCGGCGACCGGCGCCGATGATAGCATGGGGTGACCGGAGCGACGATCGCGGGACCCTGGCCCCGCGCGCCCCCGCCGAGACCCATTCACCACCCTTCGACGAGCCGGGACTCCCATCGTGCAGCGCCTACCCGTCATCGGTCAGACCTCTACCCACAGCGCCTTCGAGGCGGTGCAGCGCGCCGCGATCGAGGCGGCCGGCGCCGCCCTCCAGATCGAGCGCTGGGAGCGGCGGCCGCACCAGCTGCCGGAGGCCATCGAGGAGCTGCGCGGTGGCGACTTCGCCGGCGCGCTGGTGGTGGCCCCGCACAAGGACCGGGCCGCGGGCCTGGTGAACGCTCTCTCCGACGACGCCAAGGCGACCGGCGCGGTGAACGTCATCATCCGCGACGCCGCGAAGCTGCGCGGCCACAACACGGACGTGGACGGCCTGCGCGCCGGCCTCTCCGCCCTGCTCCCCCGCGTCCAGGCCAGCTGGCCGCGCGCCGCCGTGGTCCTGGGCGCCGGCGGCGGGGCCAGGGCGGCGGTCGCCGTGCTGGTGGGGTCCGGGTTCCAGCGCATCGCCCTGTTCAACCGGCACCTGCATCGGGCGGAGGCGGTGGTCACCCACTTCGCGCGCATCACGCGCCACATGGAGCTTCGCGCGCGTCCCTGGCACGAGACGATCATGGAGGCCGAGCTGTCGAAGGCGGGCCTGCTCGTCGACGCCAGTGGCCTCGGTGCCGAGGACGACGCCAGCCCCGTGCCGGCCGAGCTGCTGCCCGAGGAGCTGTTCGTCCTGGACCTGGTGCTGGACCGGACGAGCACGCTCATGCGCGATGCCGGGGAGCGCGGCGGCACGGTGGCCAACGGCCGCGCGTCCTTCCTGGCCTCCTCGGAGGCGACGTTCCGGCTGCTGACCGGCGCCGATCCGTCGGAGGACGTCATGCGGCAGGCGCTCGACGCCGAGCTGGGGCTGCCCGAGGAGGGGGCCGCCGTGGTCGGCGACTGAACCTGCCGGGCGAATGTTCTACACGTCGGGCTGGGTGCACGTCATCTGCGGCTGCATGTTCTGCGGCAAGACCGACGAGATGCTGCGCCTCCTGCGGCGCTTCTCCATCGCGGGCCGCCGCGTGGTCCTGGTCAAGCCACGGCTAGACACCAGGAGCGATGAGGTCACCGTCGTCTCCCGCTCCGGCGCCCGGCACCGCGCGGTCACTGTGGAGGGCGCCGCCGAGATCGAGGCGGTGGTGGCCGAGGGCGATATCGTGGCGGTCGAGGAAGGGCAGTTCTTCGACGAGGCGCTGCCGGACGTGGTCGAGCGCCTGGCCGATGGCGGCAGGCAGGTCCTGGTCACCGGGCTGGACCGCGACTTCCGGGGGATCCCGTTCGGGCCGATGCCGCGCCTGATGGCGCTGGCCGACCAGGTCACCAAGCTGACGGCCATCTGCGTGGTCTGCGGCGAGCCGGCCACCCGCACCCAGCGGCTGATCGACGGTGTGCCCGCCCCGGCGGACTCGCCGCTGATCGTCATCGGCGGGATCGGCGACGAGACCTACGAGGCCCGATGCCGCCTGCACCACGAGGTTCCCGCCGCGGCATCGGCCTGAGTGGCACGGACTTTGCGTTCGGACCGATCGCAAGATCATTCACCACTCTTGAACGGAGAACCAAATGCGATTCCTTCTCGTCGCGCTGATGGGCCTGGCGCTTGCCGCCTGCGACCTCGGCGCGTCCACGCCATCGGCCGAACCCCTGCCATCGGTCGGCATGGAGTCGATGGGCACCGATGCGTCCTCGTCCGCGTCCGCCACGGCGGACGCCTCGTCGGTCACCGGCATGACCTGCGAGGAGGCCTTCGCCGCCCTGGACGTCACGAGCCTCAGCGCGATGACCGACCTCGACTCCGCCGCCGACATGCTCGACGACACCATCGGCTCGTGCGTCAACGTCGCCGAGTGGGAGGCGGAGCTGACCGCGCTGCTGCCGGAGCTGAACCTCGATGAGGCGGAGGCGTTCCTCGCCGCGCGCTGCGAGGAGAACGACCTGATCGGCGACTCGCCCATCTGCGAAGAGCTCGACGTCTAGAAGAATCGGCCGGCACTTCCGCGCCCCCCGGCAGGAACGCCCGCCGGGGCTCTTCGGCACGACGCGCGATCATGGCGAGGGGGAGGGATTCGAACCCCCG
>JAPSGM010000009.1 GCA_031177555.1 Chloroflexota bacterium | reverse complement strand
CAGCCTGATGCGGCAGCTCGGGCTGGCATCGGCCGGGGTGGCGACGCCGCCGGCGCTGAAATTCGGGACCGGCAGCTCGCCCAGGGCGGCCGTCTGCTTCACCACGTCGAGCGGCGCGCGCAGCTCTTTGGCGGCGGCGAACAGCTCGTCGGGGCGCATGCCGGACAACTCGCGGATGCCCTTCATGACCGCGCGCATGTGCCGGACCGCCTCGACGATGTTGCCGGTGCCGGCCTCGCCCTTGGTCCGGATCATGGCGGCGCCCTCCCCGATGCGCCGCAGCGCCTCGCCCAGGTCGCGGCAGCCGCACACGAACGGGACCCTGAACAAATGCTTGTCGATGTGGTGCTCCTCGTCGGCCGGGGTCAGCACCTCGGACTCGTCGATGAAGTCGACCTCGAGCTGCTCGAGGATCTGCGCCTCGGCCATGTGCCCGATGCGGCACTTGGCCATGACCGGGATGCTGACCGCGCCCTTGATCTCCTCGATCAGCTTCGGGTCGCTCATCCGGGCCACGCCGCCGAACTTGCGGATGTCGCTCGGCACGCGCTCCAGCGCCATGACCGCCACGGCACCCGCCTCCTCGGCGATGCGGGCGTGGTCGGCCGTGACGACGTCCATGATCACGCCGCCCGACAGCATGCGGGCCAGCCCGACCTTGGTCGTCCACGTTGATCGTTCAGTGGTCGTCATTCGTGCTTCCTGTCATGGACCGATGCGCCCGGAGGGCACCGCTCGGATTCGGCTCTGCATTCTACTCTCGACCCTGCCCGATGCCGACCGGCGGCTATGATGCGCGCCCGATGGCCCGATCCGCCGGCAGTTGGCGGTATCTCCGACGACTGCGGTGGATCGTCGCCGGCATCACCGGCCGCTGACCGGAAACGAGGGAGAATGGCGCCCTCGGGGGGCCAACCTTCGCGGTTACCGCCAGTGGTTGACCGAGCCGCTGGCTGAGCAGCGCCGGCGGGCGGCGGCGGCGACGGAGGGGCGGCGGGAGCGTCGGTGCAGCGTCGGCTATCATCCGCCTGAGGCGCAGCCATGATCAACGCACCCGTCCTGGTACTGAACCAGAATTACGAACCACTCAACGTCTGCGACATCAGGCGCGCCTTCACGCTGCTCGGATCGGAGAAGGCCGAGCTGCTCGAACGCAATCACCAGGTCATTCACACGCCGACGCTCGCCATCCGCGCCCCGTCGGTCATTCGCCTGCAGTACCACGTGAAGAGGCCCCGGCCGCGCGTCAAGCTCAGCCGCCGCGAGGTGTTCGCCCGCGACAGGCACACGTGCCAGTACTGCGGCGCGAGCAGCCGCGACCTGACCATCGACCACGTCACGCCCAAGCACCGCGGCGGGCGGCACGAGTGGGAGAACCTGGTGGCCGCCTGCCGGGCGTGCAACCACCGCAAGGGATCGAAGACGCTGAGAGAGGCACGCATGTCGCTCCTCCGCGAGCCGCGCGCGCCGCGCGCCGACGTGCGCTACCTGTACGGGGGGTACCTCTCCGACGAGCGCAACGACGCCTGGCGGGCCTACCTGTTCCTGGAGCCGACCTCCGCGTCGCGCTCCTGACGCCGTGCCGGTCCGGACGGACGCGCGCCACGGCGACGACCTGCACGTCGACCTGCCGCCCGACGTCCACCACGTCCTGGCGATCCTGACCGAGGCCGGCCGGGAGGCGGCGCTGGTCGGCGGCTGCGTTCGCGACGCGGTGCGCGGCGAGACGCCGACCGACTGGGACGTGGCGACGTCCGCGACGCCGGACGCGGTCTCGGCGCTGTTCGCGCGGTCGACCTGGGAGAACCCGTTCGGCACGGTGACGGTCCTGCCGCGGGATCCCGGCGGCAAGGCGGTCGAGGTGACGACCTACCGCATCGAGGGCCCATACCGTGATCGCCGCCGCCCCGAGACGGTCCGCTGGGGCGGCTCGCTCGAGGAGGACCTGTCGCGGCGCGACTTCACGATCAACGCCATGGCCTGGGTGCCCGGCGACCTGGGCGCGGGGAGTGGGCGCCTGGTCGACCCCTTCGGCGGAGCCGATGACCTGCGCGCCGGGGTCCTGCGCGCGGTCGGCAACCCGGACGAGCGCATCGCGGAGGATGCGCTTCGGATGGTCCGCGCCGTCCGCTTCGCGACGCGCTTCGACCTGGAGCTCGACCCGGTCACGGAGTCCGCCGTGCGCCGCCTCGTGCCGGAGGCCGCATCGCTCTCCGGAGAGCGGGTGCGCGAGGAGCTGCTGCGCATGCTGGCGGGTCCGGCGGCGCCTTCGCGCGCGCTCTCGATGATGGAATCGTTGGGCCTGCTGAACGTCCTGTTCCCCGAGCTGGCCGCGCTGCGCGGCGTGCCGCAGGCGAAGGCTCTCCGCGGCGACGCGCTGGACCACTCGCTGCGAACGACCGACGCCCTGCCGGCCACGGATCCGGTCCTGCGCCTGGCCGGCCTGCTGCACGACCTCGGCAAGGCCACGACCCTGGCCGACGGCCACTTCATCGGGCACGAGCGGGAGGGCGCCGAGCTGGCCGAGGCGCTCCTGAAGCGCCTGCGCTTCCCGCGTGCCGAGATCGCGCGCATCGCCCGCCTCATCCGGCACCACATGTTCGCCTACAGCTCCGGCTGGACCGATGCCGCCGTGCGGCGCTTCGTCCGCCGCGTGGGTGCCGACCTGCTCGACGACCTCTACGCGCTGCGTCGTGCCGACAACGCGGCCAGCGGGGCCCGCGAGCCCGCCCGTGGCGGGCTGGAGGAACTGCGCTCCCGCACCGCGCGCGCGGTGGCCGCCGACCCGATGAGCCCGAAGCAGCTCACCGTCGACGGCGGCGACCTCGTCCGCGAGCTCGGGCTGCGCCCGGGCCCCGTCATCGGGCGGCTGCTGGACGAGCTCATGGAGGCCGTCCTGGAGGACCCAGGCCTCAACCGGCGCGATCTGCTGCTGGCACTCGCCCGGGAGTCATCGTCCCGGGAGCCATCGGTCGAGCAGTCACCCGCCCGGGAATCGTCGGCGCAGGAGTGAGCGGTGCCGAGGCGCAACGCCAAGGCAGGCCCGCACAGCCGGCTCGGGAGGATGGCGCATGGCCCGCTGCTACAATCGGCGGTCCGAGGATCCCTGCCCTTGCGGTCCGCCCCTTGATCCTTCAGGAGGTTCCCACGCCGCGATGACAGCCATCGGGCGCCGAGCCGCCCGGCTCGAGCACCGGCTGACGCGACCGAACGCGTCCCTGGCCGAGCTGGATGTGGCCGTCGCCCTGGCCATCGAGCACGACTGCGCCGCCGTCACCGTCAATCCGTGGCTGGTCAAGGCGGCGAAGCGAGGGCTCGGCTCCTCGCGGATGCGGCTCGGGACGGTGATCGCCTTCCCGCACGGCGGCCAGATCCTGACCGTGAAGGCCTTCGAGACCAGCAAGGCGCTGGAGCAGGGCGCGAATCAGATCGACTTCGTCCTTAACGGCGGCGCGCTGCTCTCCGGCGACGACGATATCGTCTACAACGACATGCTGGCCGTGGTCGACATGGCGCATTCCGCGCTCGCCGTGGCGGGCGTGATCGTGGAGGCCGAGCCGGTCTCCGACGACATGCTGCGCCGGGCCTGCCGCCTGGCGGAGCGGGCCGGCGCAGACTACGTCGTCACCTCGGCGGGCGACGTGACCGCCCGACGGACGATCGCGCAGGCGGCAGTCCTGCGCGACAGCGTCGGCCCGCGCGTCCAGGTCAAGGCCGCCGGCCGCTTCCGCCGGCCTGCGGATGTGCGGGCCGCGGCTGCGGCTGGGGCGACCCGCATCTCCGCGGAGCTCACGCCGCAGCTGGCGCAGGCCGTGTCCGGCATCGGCGACGAGCCCCCACCGGAACCTGCCCCGAGCCGGCGCGGGCGTGCCCTCGCGTCGCGAGCGAGCTAGGGCGGAGAAGGAGCATCGATTGAGGATCCTGGTCGTCGGCGGCGCCGGCTACGTGGGCTCGACGAGCGTGGAGACGCTGATCGCGGCGGGCCACGAGGTGACCGTCTTCGATGACCTGTCCACCGGCCACGCCGCGTCCGTCATTCCGCCTGCCGGGCTGGTCCGCGGCTCGATCCAGGATCACGCGCGCCTCGAGTCCGTGCTGCGCGAACGCCGTGTGGAGGCGGTCCTGCACTGCGCCGCCAAGTCGCTGGTCGGCGAGAGCATGGCCGAACCGGGCCTCTACTACCGCCACAACGTCTCCGGCGGCGTCACCATGCTGGAGGCCATGCGGCGCGCCGGCGTCAGCCGGCTGGTGTACTCGTCGAGCGCCGCGGTCTACGGCGAGCCGCGCCGGGTTCCGATCGCCGAGGCGGACCGCACCGATCCGATCAACCCCTACGGTGCCACCAAGCTGGCGTTCGAGGGCGCCATGCGCTGGTTCGCCGCCGCGCACGACTTTCGCGCCATCAGCCTGCGGTACTTCAACGTGGCCGGCGCCACGCAGCTCAACGGCGAGGACCACGAGCCGGAGACCCACCTCATCCCGCTGGTCCTGCGCGTGGCCCTGGGCGAGGCGACGCACGTCCAGATCTTCGGGCAGGACTACCCCACGCCCGATGGCACCTGCATCCGCGATTTCATCCACGTCCGCGACCTGGGGGCGGCGCACCTCCTCGCGCTCGAGGCGACCGGCGACGCGGAGCCGTCGCTGGAGGTCTACAACCTCGGCTCGGCGGCCGGCTTCAGCGTACGCGAGGTGGTCGAGGCGGCGCGCAAGGTGACCAGCCGCGCCATCCCGGCCCGCGTCGTGAAGCGACGCAAGGGCGATCCGCCGGTGCTCGTCGCCTCGTCCCGCCGAGCGCGCCGCGAGCTGGGCTGGCAGCCGCAGCACAGCAAGCTGGAGGAGATGCTGTCCGACGCCTGGGCGTGGAGGCTGGACCACCTGCGCGGCTATGCGGAGTCCGCGCGGCCGCCGGAGACGGCGACCGACCAGAACGGATCCGGCGTCGCCGCGGCGGAGGCGATGAGCCGGAGCTAGGACGCCCGGGACGCCGCCGCGCAGGCGGAGCAGCGCCCGTAGAAATCGACCCGGGCATCGTCGATGACGAAGCCGGTGTCGCTCGCCACCCGCTCGGCGATCCCGCGCAGGTAGGTCTCGTCGATCTCCAGCACGCGGCCGCACTCCATGCAGGCCAGGTGGTGATGGTGCTCGGCCGGACAGGCGACGTAGGCGGAGCCGTGGCCCTCGAGCTCGAGACGCCGCGCCACCCCGGCTCCGACCAGCGCCTCCAGCGCGCGGAAGACGGTGGCCCGTCCGATCGCCGCCCGGCGGCCGCGCAGCCGCCGCAACAGCTCCTCCGCGGTGAGGGGCTGCCCCGACGCCGCCAGCGCATCGGCCACGGCCAGGCGCTGTGGCGTGACCCGCTCCCCCGCGGCGCGCAGGCGATCGGCCGCCCCGGGCCGTCTCATCCGTGCGCTCCCACCGCGCCGGCCCACACCGAGAAGGCGTAGATCGCCCCCACCCCGGCCAGCGTCGCGATCACCAGCCAGCGCGAGCGGTCCGCCCGGTGCGCTTCCGGCAGGAGCTCGGCGGCGCCGATGTAGAGGAAGAACCCGGCGAACACGGCCAGCATGCCGCCCAGCACCTGCTCCGGGATCGGGACCAGGATGCCCAGGAACACGCCGAGCACAGGGGCGATCGCCACGATGCCGACCCACCAGGCCGTCTCGCGCAGCGGCGTCCGGCTGGCGAGCATGAATCCCACGATGCCGATGCCGTCGCTGAAGCGGTGGACCACCACCACCACGGCGATGACCAGCCCCAGCCCGCCGCCGATCACCAGGCCGGCGGCCAGCGCCACGCCGTCCAGGAAGGAGTGCAAACTCATTCCCGTCGCGCCGATGAGGCCGATGTGCCGGTGCGCCGCCTCGCCATGGTCGATCTCGGTGGCCGTCTCATGGCCGACGTGCAGCGTGGTCATCTTCTCGATGGCGTAGAAGGCCAGGAACCCGACAGCGCTCAGGAACATCGCGCTGTCCAGCGACCCCATGTGCTCGACCGACTCGGGCATGAGGTCGAAGAAGGCGGCGCCGATGCGGATGCCGGCACCCACCGCGATCACCAGCCCGATGGACGTCGAGGCGCGCATGGCAACGAGGCCCCCGGCCAGCGCGGACAGTAGCGCGCCGACCGATACGAGCACGGCGGTGAGCTGCATCGGGCCTCCTTCTAGGTGAGACTGAGTATCATATCGCTGTCAAGGCAGCGCGGCATGATACGATCCGCTCTGAAGAACGGAGCGCTGTTTGCCAGAGATTGACCGGCGCCCGGCCCGACGCCGGCTGCCCCGAGCCCCGCGCCGCGACGCGCAGCCCGCGTCGGCGGCCGCCACCGACCACTCCCCTGAGGCCGATTCCCCGCTGCTCGCCGCGGTGCTGGCCGCCCAGAAGGCGTACCGCTTCGGCGACATCGAGCTGCCACCCACCATCGCGCGCGCCATCGAGAAGATGGGCTTCGTGCGGCCGACCGAGGTGCAGGCCCGCTCCATCGGTCCCCTGCGGGCCGGGAGGGACCTCATCGGGCAGGCGCAGACGGGAACCGGCAAGACCGCGGCCTTCGGCATTCCGCTGGTGGAGAAGGTCGACCCCGCCGCGCGCCACGTCCAGGCGCTGGTCCTGACGCCGACCCGGGAGCTGTGCGTGCAGGTCACCGAGGAGGTCCGTCGCATCGGTGCCTTCCGCAACGTGGAGGCGGTGGCGATCTACGGCGGCTCCAGCATGGACCGCCAGATCAGCGCCCTGAAGCGCGGCGTCCCGGTGGTGGTCGGCACGCCCGGCCGTGTCCTGGACCTCATCCGGCGCGGCGAGCTGCGCCTCGATCGGGTGCACACCGTCATCCTGGACGAGGCCGACCGGATGCTGGACATGGGCTTCATCGTGGACGTCGAGACCATCCTGTCCCGCTGCCCGCGCGACCGGCAGACGGCCCTCTTCAGCGCGACCATGCCGTACGCCATCCTGCGCATCTGCGACCGGTTCATGGACCGAGGCGCCGAGCACATCGCCGTCAGGCCGGAGATGCGGACCGTCGAGACCGTGCGCCAGGTGGTGTACTTCGTGGCCGAGCAGGACAAGGCGCGCGCCCTGCTGGAGCTCACCGACCAGTTCAAGACCGACCGGCTGCTCGTCTTCCGCCACACCCAGATCGGCGTCGACCGGCTGGCGCTCACGCTGAAGCGGCGCGGCCAGAACGTGGCGGCGCTGCACGGCGGCATGAGCCAGCGCGACCGGACCCGGACCCTGGCCGACTTCAAGTCCGGCAAGATCCGGTTCCTGGTCGCCACCAACGTCGCCAGCCGCGGCCTGGACATCACCGACCTGCCCTTCGTGCTGTCCTATGACATCCCCGAGGATGCCGACACCTACGTCCACCGCGTCGGTCGCACCGCCAGGGCCGGCAAGGAGGGCACCGCCATCACCTTCGTCGGCGAGTGGGACCTGGACGCCTGGGAGCAGATCCGGGGCGAGGTTGGGGCCGAGGTCGAGGAGGGCCAGCTGGACATCTACGCCCCGCCTGAGCACCGGTCCGGCCGACCTTGAAGGTCACATTTTTGACGTAGCGCCTCTCCGACTTGCGTTATGTGAATGAGGATCGCGTTATGTGACTCGGGCGGCACGGAACCGGCGCTTGCGGCTTCCTCCACGCTCGACGCGCCCCGCAGCAGCCACGTCCGATGGCTCCTGACCGACGTAACGTGACCACCATTCACATCTCGCAAGTCCGGCCTCCAGGCCTCGCTGCCCAGCGCCGGTGCGCCGCCCCGCGCCGATCCAACGGTCAGTGCGCCGGCGGCCTCGGATGAACGCGCGCCCCGGTGCGCAGGTAACGTAGGCGAGGGCATGAGCGAGGACCGATCCCCCCTCCCGCAGCTCACGACCCCCTCCGACGCCGTCATCACCAGCGTGGAGTGGCTGTTCGAGCCTGCCTGGCGCGGCGATCGGCTCATGGCCCGCCTCCACGCCGGAGCCGTGACGCTCACCGATGAGCTCGGGGAGCCGGCGGGTGTTGAGTTCGCCGAGGCCGAGGAGGTGCTGGCGCCGGCGATCGACGCCGACGACGCCCTCCTCGACGGGGTTTGGACCAGCATGCCCTTCCTTGGCGAAGGCAGCTCCGCGCGGCACCTCGCCGAAGCCATCGCCGAGGAGGGGCTGGAGGAGGAGCTGCCGGATCCCCTGGAGATGGAGCCGCGGCGCGCCTACGTGGCCATCGACCTCGTGGAGCTGGACGGCCAGGCCCTGCACGACGTGCCGTACCTCGAGCGCCGCCGGCTGCTCACCGCGGTCGTGGCCGAGGACGTGCGGGTCCGCATCAGCCCCGCGGTGCGCAACCCGGTCAGCAGCTGGCTGCACGCGTGGCGCGCCAACGGCTTCACCCACTACGTGGCCAAGCACGTCAACTCGCGCTACCACCCCGGCGAGATGGCCGACGACTGGCTGGAGGTCTCCACCGAGGAGCGGCGCGGCCCGTCCGCCATGGGCCGCCTGGTCGGCGCGCGGCCGAAGAAGGTGGCGCGCATCCACGACGAGGGACCGGGGCAGTAAGCGCCGGGATCAACGAGCGCGCGGCGTTGAAGTTTCAGCCGCGGGCTGGCTGAACTGGCCAGGGAGCCTGGGTCAGGGCCGGTCCTCGGTCGGGTCAGCCGCGGGCTGGCTGAACCCGGACAGGGGCGGAAATCGTCCACCCACCCGCACTCGAACGGCCTCTCGCTCCCCGCGTGCTACCCTTCTTTCCCCGAGCCGAGCGCTGGATCAGCACGCAGCGAGCGCCGCAGGAGGCCCGACCTGACGTCCACGTCCACGTCCAATCCAGCCGCACCGCCGGCGTCGGCACTCGACGAGACGGGCCTGGCCGAGGTCCGCCGGGTCGGCAGCGCCGACCTGATGGTGGGAATCCCCAGCTTCGGCAACGCGGAGACCATCGGCTACGTGGTGAGGGCGGCGCAGGCCGGCATGGTCCAGTACTTCCCGGACCTCAAGCCGGTCCTGGTGAACTCCGACGGCGGCTCCCCGGACGACACGCCGCGGGTGGCGGTCAGCACCGAGAGCCCGGAGTACATCGAGAAGATCATCCTGGTCAGCCCGCGCCACAAGCTGCAGCGGGTGAGCTTCACCTACCAGGGCACGAGCGGCAAGGGCACCGCGGTGCGCGCCCTGTTCGAGGTCGCGCGGGAGCTGAAGGTCAAGGCCTTCGTCATGGTCGACTCCGACCTGCGCAGCATCGTGCCGGAATGGATCGAGCTGCTGGCCGGCCCGATCCTGAAGGGTGGCTACGACTTCGTCGCGCCGCTCTATGCCCGCTACAAGTACGACGGCACCATCACCAACAACATCGCCTACCCGCTCACCCGGGCGCTGTACGGCGCCCGCATCCGCCAGCCCATCGGCGGTGAGTTCGCGGTCAGCGGCGACCTGGTGCAGCGCTACCTGGAGCTGGAGACCTTCGACGAGCTGACGGCGCGCTTCGGGATCGACGTCTGGATGACGCACAGCGCGATCAACGAGGGCTTCGCGGTCTGCCAGACACGCCTGGGCGCCAAGATCCACGACGCCAAGGATCCCGCCTCCGACCTGGGCCCGATGTTCCGGCAGGTGGTCGGCACCCTGTTCTCGCTGTCCGCCCACTACGAGGACCGATGGCTCCGCGTGCGCGGCTCGCACGCCATTCCCGAGTACGGCTTCGAGCGCGTCATCGCGCCGGAGACGATCGAGGTGAACCACGCCAAGCTGGTCGACAACTTCGAGACCGCGCGGCTGGCCCAGCGCAGCGCCTGGGAGCGGATGCTGGCTCCCGAGCAGCTCGAGCGCATCTCCGCCCTGGAGGTGCCCGAGGACCCGGCGCAGTTCCACTTCCCGTCGGAGCTGTGGGTGCGCTGCCTGTACGACACCATGGTCGCCTTCCATCGGCCCGCGGCCGACCGCGACGAGCTGCTGGCCGCGCTGACGCCGCTGTACTTCGGGCGCACCGCCGGCTTCATCGGCGAGACCCTGGAGATGACGACCGACCAGGCCGAGCGGGTGATAGTCGCGCAGGCCCGCGAGTTCGAGGAGCTGAAGCCGTACCTGGTGGCCCGCTGGCGCGAGCTCCGCAGCGCCCAGGAGCGCTGATGCCGCCGCGCCGCCGGACCCCGTACCGCATCCTCCTGCCGCTCGCCAACCCGCGCACCGCGCGCGACCTGGTGCGCATCGGGGCGGGCATCAGCAACGGCCGGCCGACGGAGATCACCGCGCTCGGCATCGTCGAGGTGCCGGAGGGCGTCTCCCTGTCGGAGGGCGCCACCCAGGCCCGCACCTCGCGACGCCTGCTGCAGCGGGTTTTGGACTTCGGCGACGAGGAGGGCGTCGAGATCAGGACCATGGTCCGCATCGGTCGCCGCGCCGCCGACGGCGTCATCGAGGCCGTCGGGGAGGAGGACACCGACCTCGTCATCTTCGGCTGGGGCGGGCCGCCGTCCCCGGCCGCCGCGGCGAGGGCCGAGGCCGAGGGGCGCCGTCCCGCGGGGCCCGCCGTCTTCTCGCCGACGATCGACGCGGTGGTGCGCGAGTCGCCGTCGGACATCGCGGTGGTGAAGCAGCGCGGCGTGGAGAACGTCAAGTCCATCCTGGTCCCGGTGCGCGGCGGCCCCCACGCGGAGCTGGCCATGCGGCTGGCGCGCGACCTGGGCCGCCGCTTCGGCGCACAGGTGGTGGTGATGCACATCGTGCCGAAGGGGATCGGCGAGGGGGCCCGCCACCGGGAGCAGGAGGCGCTCGAGCGCTTCGTGGCCGAAACCGGCGGCGGACGCAAGACGAAGGGGCTCCTGATCGAGTCGACATCGGTCCGGACCGCCATCATCAAGGAGTCCGCCAAGCACGACCTGGTGCTGATGGGCGCGTCGGCGCATCCGTCGAACGCGGCGCCGGACGGGCGCTACCTGTTCGGCACGGTGGCCGACGCCGTGGCGTCGCGCGCCAGGCCGACGGTGATCGTGGTCAAGACCGAGCAGCGCCTGGGCATGGCCACGTTCGACCAGCTGCGGGCCGCGGAGGGGACGCTGGCCGCGGCCGACGCCTACGTCGAGCAGAGCCGCTCGCTGCCGACGGTGGTGGACAAGTGGTTCGCCGAGAACACGTTCCACGCCTCGGAGTTCAGCGACGTCCGCCGCCTGGTGGAGCTCAAGGAGAAGCGGGGGTTGACCGTCAGCCTGGGCCTGCCGGCGCTCAACGAGGAGAAGACGATCGGCCTCGTCATCCGCCGCGTGAAGAGCGCGCTGATGGACCGATACCCGCTGCTCGACCAGATCGTCGTGATCGACTCGGACTCCACCGACCGGACGGCGGAGATCGCCGCGGACCTGGGCGTGCCGGTCCATGGGCACAGCAAGATCCTGCCCGAGCTGGGCAGCTTCGTGGGCAAGGGCGAAGCGCTGTGGAAGAGCCTGCACGTGCTGGACGGCGACATCGTGGCCTGGATCGACACCGACATCCGCAACATCCAGCCGCGCTTCGTGTCCGGGCTCATCGGTCCGTTGCTGCGCGAGCCGCGGATCCAGTACGTCAAGGGCTTCTACAAGCGCCCGATCAAGGAGGGCGACAAGCTCGTCAGCGAGGGCGGCGGGCGCGTCACCGAGCTGATGGCGCGGCCCTTCCTGAACCTGTTCTTCCCGGAGCTGTCGGGGATCATCCAGCCGCTGTCCGGCGAGTACGCCGGGCGGCGCAGCCTGCTGGAGTCGGTGCCGTTCTTCACCGGCTACGCGGTGGAGACCGGGCTCCTGATCGACATCCTCGACGCGGTGGGCCTCTCCGCCATCGGGCAGGTGGACCTGGAGCGCCGCATCCATCGCAACCAACCGCTCGGCAACCTGTCGCAGATGTCCTACACCATCCTGCAGGCCGCCATGCGCAAGCTGGAGGAGCGACACCGGATCGAGCTGCTGACCGAGATGGGGCGCGGCATGAAGCAGATCGTCCAGGAGCAGGGCCGATTCAGCCTCGAGGTGCGGGAGATTGGCGACGAGCTGCGGCCGCCGATCAAGAGCGTGCCCACCTACCAGGAGCGCCGGCGCTCCCTCAAGCGCGGCTAGGCAGGCCTCACGGCCCTATGATCAAAGCATGACCCGGCCGCTCAGCGTCGTCGTCGCGCCGGACTCGTTCGGTGGCGCCGTGGATTCCGTGGTGGTGGCCGGCGCCGTCGCGGCCGGCTGGCGGCGCGCCCGCCCGCACGACGACGTGCGCGAGATCCCGATGGCCGACGGCGGAGAGGGCACCCTGGCCGCCATCGCCGCCGCGCTGGATGACCGCGTCGAGCGGCGCAGCCTCGCCACGCAGGACCCGCTCGGCCGCCCGATCGAGGCCGACTGGCTGCTGGTGGACGAGGGCCGCGGGGCGTTCGTGGAGATGGCCGCCGCCTCCGGCCTGGGACGCCTCAGCCCAGAGGAGCGGACCGCCGAGAGCTGCCGCGCCGCCTCGACCCGCGGCACCGGCGAGCTCCTGCGCGCCGCCCTCGACGAGGGCGTGGAGCGCATCACCCTGGGCCTCGGCGGCAGCGCCACCACGGACGGCGGCAGCGGGATGCTGGCGGCGGTCGGCGTCCGGTTTCTGGACGCGGATGGTCGCGACCTGCCGCCAGGTGGCGCGGCCCTGGCGCAGCTGGACAGGATCGACGCCTCCGGCCTCGACCCACGGCTGCGGGACGTCCAGCTGGTCGTGGCCTCGGACGTGACGAACCCGCTGTGTGGGCCGCAGGGCGCGGCGGCGACCTACGGGCCGCAGAAGGGGGCGGACCCCGGCGCGGTCGAGGAGCTGGACGCGGCGCTCGCCGTGTTCGGCGACGCCATCGAGGCGGCCGCGGGCCGGCTGGTGGCGGACATCCCGGGCGCCGGCGCGGCCGGCGGGACGACCGCCGCGCTGCTGGGCTTCACCTCGGCCATGGTGCGGCCGGGCGTCGACGTGGTCGCCGAGCTGGTCGGCCTGGCCGATGCGCTCGAGGCCGCCGACCTGGTCGTCACCGGCGAGGGGCAGGCCGACGAGCAGACCCTGTCCGGCAAGGCCGCGATGGGCGTGGCGCGCCTGGCGCGGACCCGCAGCTCCCCGGTGGTGCTGCTGTGCGGCGCGCTGGGGCAGGGGGCCGCTGCGCTGGACGCATCGGGCGTCTTCGCGGTGGTGCAGCCCATCGGCGACCGGCCCATGGCCCTGGACGAGGCGATGGCGGACACGGAGCGGCTGCTCACCAACGCGGCGGAGCGGGTCGCCCGGTCGGTGGAGATCGGACTGACGCTGGCGGATGCCTCCCGCTGACGGGCGGCGGGCCGCCGAGCCCCAGCGGGTCGTCGGACCGAAGCGGGCCGCCGGACCGAAGCGGGCTATCAAGGGGAAGCGGTCCGGCCGGCGCATCGGTCCAAGCCCCCAGAAGCTGGCGGCGGACCGGAGGAAGCGGCGCGCCCTGGCGGACGTGGTGCTGGAGCGCCTGGGCGAGCGGTACGACCACCCCGCCTGGGCCGGGCCGCGGCTCGACCCCGTGAGCGAGCTGGTCCTGACGATCCTGTCGCAGAACACCGCCGACACCAACTCGTTCCGCGCCTTCACCGCGCTCCGCGGCCGGTATCGGGACTGGGACGCGGTCCTGGCCGCCCCGACCGACGAGCTGGAGGAGGTGATCCGGCCCGGCGGCCTGGCACCCACCAAGTCGAAGCGCATCCAGCTCGTGCTGGCCGAGGTGGCGGACATCACGGACCGAAGCTGGGACCTCTCCTTCCTGGGCGAGCGGTCGCTCGCCGACGCGCGGGCGTGGCTGACCGGGCTGCCGGGGATCGGGCGCAAGACGGCGTCGATCATCCTGCTGTTCGGCTTCGGGCGGCAGGCGATGCCGGTCGACACCCACGTCCACCGCGTGACGACGCGCCTGGGGATGCTGCCGCCGCGCACGCCACTCGACCGCGCCCACGATCTGTTGGAGGCGGTGCTGGCCCCGGAGGAGATGTACCCGTTCCACGTCGAGACCATCCGGCACGGCCGCGATACCTGCCGCGCGCCGCGACCGATCTGCGGCCTCTGCCCGCTGACCGATGCTTGCGCCTACTACCGGCTGGCCGCCCGCGGCCGGGCACCGATGGCACCCATCCCGCGCGACCTGCGCGCGCCGGACGCCGAGCCCCGCTACCACGACCAGCTGATCCACGGCTGGACGCCGCCCGAGCGGGGGCGTGGTAGGGTCGCGCCGTGAGTCGATCCACCGGCAGCTGGCTGGCGGGCGGCGTCGCCGCCATCGTGCTGGGCGCCTTCGCCGCCTTCGTGCTCCTCAACCAGGGCGAGGCTCCCGGGCTGGGCGAGCAACCCTCCGCCACCCCGGAGGTGACGCCCGGCGCCACCTTCAACGAGGAGTTGCTGAGCCAGCGGCTGACCGTGCTGCTCATCGGCCTGGACAGCAACAGGGTCCGCCGCGAGGCCGGCAAGGGCATGAACACCGACACGCTGATGCTGGCCAGCGTCTCGGCCGACCAGTCGGAGGTCACCCTGGTCAGCCTGCCGCGCGACGCCGTGGACATCCCCATGCCCGACGGCCGCACCTGGGACCGCAAGGTGAACGCCATCTACGCCGTCGAGGGTGTCGAGGCGCTGGTCGGCACCATGGCGGAGCTGTACCAGGTGCCGATCCACGGCTACGCCCAGATCGACATGAACGACATGGCCGCCCTGGTGAACGCGGTCGGCGGCGTCGACGTCTCGCCGCCGGAACCGCTGGTCGACCCCATCGTGAGGCTGGACATCCCCGCCGGCGACCAGCGCCTGGACGGCCGGACCGCCATGGCCTACATGCGGTCACGTGCCGACACCGACTACAACCGCGCGGCCCGACAGCAGGAGGTGCTGCAGGAGGTCGTGCGGCGGCTGACCTCCCCGCGGACCGATGTGGACGTCGCGGAGTTCTTCTCCGGCCTCCGCTCGTTCGAGACCGATCTGCCGCTCGACGACCTGCCGACGCTGGTGGAGATCGCGCGCCGGGCCCGCAACGCCGAAGTCACCGGCGAGGTGCTAGGGCCCGAGGAATACATTCTCTTCGAGGACGACCGCGGGGACGGGCGCGGCTACGTCATCGAGCTGGACATCGAGGCCATCCGCGCCTTCGTCGCGCAGCACATCACCGACGAGTAGGGGCCGGTCCGCACGTCGTCACGCCGTCATGACACCGTCATGACGCCGCCCCTCGCGTCGCCTCTCCGGGGCGCCTATCGTCCCGCGTCTTCGCTCGGCTGGCGTGCTCGGCTGGCGGTCTGATCGGCGAACGAGCGGCCCGGGCAAATGCCGCCGGTCGCCCGCACGCCCGCTCCGTGAGCCTCGCGGAGAGCAAAGGCCTGCTCAGGGCCGCTTCCTCTTCGTTGAGCTCGCTCATCGAGCGCGCGCGGTCCCGCCGCCATCGGTGGCACCTCAGGAAATCCGCTGGTAGACTCAGGCCCGCCTCAGCCGCTCTCCGCGGCGCCGATCGGGCCGAAGTAGCTCAGGGGTAGAGCAACGGTTTCGTAAACCGTCGGTCGTGGGTTCGAATCCCACCTTCGGCTCCACTTCCTGAGCACGTGCCGGCCGTCGCGCTGGCAGCCGGACCGGCGTAATTTCTGACGGTCGATGGATGGCGATGCCGGTCGCGCGGGCTCGTTCAGTTCCCGGACCGATTCGCACCCTCGGCTCGCTGTGCCTGCCGCATCGACCGCGAGCTCACCACTTCGTTTCCAACGCAGCCGATGAGGAGTACGACTCGCCATGACCGCCTCGCGTCCCGTCATCCAGATGCGCCTCGTCGTCGAGGCCGAAGACTTCGACCGTGCCGTCACCTTCTACCGCGACGTGCTCGGCCTCCCCGAGCAGGCCGCCTTCGAGGCCGAAGGAGACGCGAGAGTTGCGATTCTCGACGCGGGACGGGCCACGTTGGAGCTGGCGAACCCGGCGCAGAAGCGCATGATCGACGAGGTCGAGGTCGGCCGGCCGGTCGCACCGCGCATCCGCGTCGCGTTCGAGGTTGACGACGGGGCGGCCGCCACCGATCGGCTCGTCGCGGCAGGGGCCGAGCTCATCGCGCCGCCGACCGAGACGCCGTGGCGGTCGCTCAACTCCCGGCTCCAGGCCCCCGCCGCCCTGCAGATCACTCTGTTCGAGGAGCTCGAGACCCTCGAGGAACGCTCGAGGCGCGAAGGCTTCGGCACAGAACACACGCGACGGCGAACGGACGCGGCCGACGAGGACGGCGGCTGACGTTCGCCGCGGCCATCAGCGGGTGAGCTCAGCAGGGAGGCTGTCGAACCAGGCCAGGACTGCGCGCTCGTAGGCGATGCCGAAGGCGAGGGTCGCTTCGCGGAAGACATCGCGTCCCGCCTCGTTCGAGGCGGCGTGTGCCTCGTATTCGGTCAGCCGCCGGGCGTGCACCTCCCGCTGCCGGGCGATGAACCCGGCGAGGAGATCGGGCGGCAGGTGGCGCCCGAAGCTCAGCGTCAGCAGCAGCGGAAAGCGGATTGTCTCCGGACCGGGTTCCTGGCGCACCCATTCGGCGAAGGCGGCGCGCCCCGCATCGGTGATGGCGTACGGCTGGCGCTCCCGCGGCCCCTGCTCGCCGCGCTCGATTAGCCCGGCATCGGCCATCCAGGCCAGCTCGCGATAGACCTGGCTGCGGGTCAGCGACCAGAAGTCGCCGATGACGTGCTCGGCGGTGGCCGCCAGATCCCACCCCGACATCGGTTCCCAGTGCAGGAAGCCGAGCAGCGACGCCGCCGTGGCGTTCAGCCGGCGCTCGACCACCTCAGACGAGGCCTGCGGCGACCGCGACCGCGGTGCCGCCGTTGACCACCCAGCGCCCCAGCATGAGCGGCAGCAGCCGACGGCCGAAGGCGTAGTAGAGCGCGGTCCACATCGCGAGGAAGGGTAGAACGGAGAGGACCCGGTAGGCGGCGAAGGTTGCGTCGATCGCCCCTCCATCGAGCAGGACCGGGAAGAACGCGTGCTCGAGCGCCCAGATGCCGACCATGAGCGGAGCCGCGATCCAGGCGCTGCCGGTGCGCCACTCGAGCGCCGGCAGGATGATCCCGAAGAAGGCGACCGGCTCGGCGAGCTCAGCCAGGACCGGCCACACGCTCGCGACCCAGATCGCGGCGGGCAGTGGCACGTCGACGATCGTCAGCATCGGCGGCGTGGTGCCCGCGCCGTAGACCGCCGAGGTCAGCTCGGAGCTGAACACGACGGCGGGCAGGCTGGCGGCCAGCACCGCGGTAACGCCGAGCCCGATCTGCCACGCGGCCGCCGGTGGGCCGAGCAGGCTGCGGTAGCTGCGGCCGGAGCGCCGGAGGTAGACGAGGATCAAGCCGAGCGTCGCGAGGTCCACGATTGAGCCGTAGACCATCCACCAGCCCGCGGCCGCGTTGAGAGGTTCATCCTGCCCGGCCGCGATGAGGATCAGCCCGGCAACGAGCAGCTGAAGGCCGACCCATAGCCCGATCCGCGTCCCGACGATCGCCGCTGCGTCGGCGAGCCGAGCCCGACCGGAATCGACCTCGCCGAACCTTGTCGGGGAGTACGTGGCGGTCGCGCTCATCGGTCGATCCCTTCGGCGGCCAGGCGGCGGTCGGCCGCGCGATGTGACTGGCGCGCCGCGTACCAGGCGCGCGCCTCGACGATCGAGGTCACGATCAGCACGCCCACGAAGGCGACCAGCCAGCCGAAGGCGAGCCAGCCGACGATCGGTGAGTCGTGGCCGCCGTGCACGAGATGGGGCGGCTCGACGGCCAGCGGGCCGAAGTGCAGCAGGCCCACTAAGGCCGCGCCACCGCTCGAAATGAGCACCCAGAAAGCCGGGCCGACCCGGCGCGCGCGGTAGAGCAGCATCCCGGCCGCCAGGAGCGGGTAGATGCCAAGGCTCATGGTGAAGGCATTGACGTCGCCGTTGACCGGCCAACCCACCGCGTTGCCACGGATGAGGTGGTCGACGTGGTGGCCGACCGAGAACGCGACGGCGATGCCGGTCAGCAGGTAGATGGTTCGGCGGGTATCCATGGTTCGTGTTCCTCGACCTTCTACTGTGGATTGTCGCTATGGAGCAC
>JAPSGM010000008.1 GCA_031177555.1 Chloroflexota bacterium | reverse complement strand
TGCTGGACGAGATCACCCCCATCACCGACTTCACCGGCAAGAACCTCGAGCTGCACTTCCGCGACTACTACTTCGAGGAGCCGAAGTTCAGCGAGGAGGAATGCCGCACCCGCGACCTGACCTTCTCGAAGCCGCTGAAGGTCGAGGTCGACCTGGTGATCAAGGAGACCGACGAGGTCAAGCACCAGACCGTCTTCATGGGGGACTTCCCGTGGATGACGGAGCAGGGCACCTTCATCATCAACGGTGCCGAGCGCGTGGTGGTCAGCCAGCTGGTCCGATCGCCCGGCGTGTACTACACCGCCGCCGAGGATCCGGCCACCGGTCGCATGCTGCACGCCGCCAAGGTGATCCCGAACCGCGGCGCCTGGCTCGAGTTCGAGACGAGCAACAAGGACCTGCTCAGCGTCAAGGTCGACCGCAAGCGGAAGATCCCGGTCACCACGCTGCTGCGTGCCGTCGGCATCGAGGACGGGGCGGAGATCGTGCGCCTCTTCCAGCCGGTCGACGACAACCCGGAGCATCCCTTCGTGCAGCTCACCCTGGACAAGGACACCGCCCAGACGCAGGACGAGGCCCTGATCGAGGTCTACAAGAAGCTGCGCCCCGGCGACCCGCCGACCGCGGACAACGCCCGCGCGCTGGTCACCAGCCTGTTCTTCAACTTCCGCCGCTACGACCTGGGCCGCGTCGGCCGCTACAAGCTGAACAAGGCGCTGGGCGAGGTGGCCGCCAAGCTGAAGACCGAGCTGCCGGGCGAGGGCGGGGAGAACCCGCGCGACGCGCGCGTCATCAGCCGCAACGACATCGTGGCGATCATCGGGAAGCTGGTCGAGCTGAACAACGGCCGCGGCGAGCCCGATGACATCGACCACCTGGGCAACCGGCGTATCCGCGCCAACGGCGAGTTGATCCAGAACCAGTTCCGCATCGGCCTCCTGCGCATGGAGCGCGTGGTCAAGGAGCGGATGACCATCACCGATGCCGACCAGGCCACCCCGAATACCCTGATCAACATCCGCCCGGTGGTGGCGGCCATGAAGGAGTTCTTCGGCGGTAGCCAGCTGTCCCAGTTCATGGACCAGACCAACCCGCTGGCGGAGCTGACCAACAAGCGCCGCCTGTCGGCGCTGGGCCCGGGAGGCCTGTCGCGCGAGCGGGCCGGCTTCGACGTCCGAGACGTGCACCCCAGCCACTACGGCCGGATGTGCCCGATCGAGACCCCGGAGGGGCCGAACATCGGCCTGATCGGCTCGCTGGCCACCTACGGCAAGATCAACAACTACGGCTTCATCGAGACGCCGTACCGCCGCGTGCGCCGGACCGTCGGCCACCGCGACCCGAAGGGCGAGTCCCTGGGCCAGGTGCTTGCGGAGAACCTGGTCGTCAGCGACGGCGGCAAGCCGGTGGCCAAGGCCGGCACCACCATCGACGACGGGGTGTGGGGGTCGATCAAGGACAACAAGGTCGGCGCGGTCCGCATACGTCCCGTGGTCACCGACGACATCGTGTACCTCGACGCGGCCGAGGAGGAGCGTTTCCACATCGCGCAGGCCAACGCGGCCCTGGACGACGGCAACCACTTCACCGAGGAGCGGGTGCTCGTCCGCTACAAGGACAAGTTCCTGGAGGAGAGCCCCGACACCGTCGACTACATGGACGTCAGCCCCAAGCAGATCGTCAGCGTGGCGACGGCCATGATCCCGTTCCTGGAGCACGACGACGCGAACCGGGCGCTGATGGGCTCGAACATGATGCGCCAGTCCGTGCCACTGCTCCAGCCGGAGGCTCCGGTGGTGGGAACCGGCGTCGAGTACCGCGCTGCGTTCGACTCGCAGCAGGTCGTGGTCGCCGGATACGCCGGGACCGTGGTGGGCGTCACCTCCGGCGAGATCATCGTCGAGCGCGACGAGGGCAACGAGCGCGACACCTACTCGCTCAAGAAGTTCCTGCGCTCCAACCAGGGCACCTGCATCAACCAGCGACCGATCGTGGACGTCGGCACGCGGGTGTCCGAGGGCCAGGTGCTGGCCGACAGCTCCAGCACCGACCAGGGCGAGATGGCGCTGGGCCAGAACATCCTGGTGGCCTTCCTGCCCTGGGAGGGCGGCAACTACGAGGACGCCATCGTCATCAGCGAGCGGCTGGTGCGCGAGGACCTGTTCACGAGCATCCACATCGAGAAGCACGAGATCGAGGCCCGCGACACCAAGCTCGGCCCCGAGGAGATCACGCGCGACATCCCGAACGTGGGCGAGGAATCGCTCCGCAACCTGGACGAGGACGGGATCATCTACGAGGGCGCCGAGGTCAAGCCCGGCGACATCCTGGTCGGCAAGATCACGCCCAAGGGCGAGACCGAGCTGACCGCGGAGGAGCGCCTGCTGCGCGCGATCTTCGGCGAGAAGGCGCGCGAGGTGAAGGACAGCTCCCTGCGCCTGCCCCACGGCGAGCGCGGGATCGTGGTGGACGTGCGCCAGTTCAGCCGCGAGAGCGGCGACGAGCTGCTGCCCGGCGTCAACCGGCTGGTCCGCGTCAGCGTGGCCCAGAAGCGGAAGATCGCGGTGGGCGACAAGATGGCCGGCCGCCACGGCAACAAGGGCGTGATCGCCAAGATCCTGCCGGCGGAGGACATGCCGTTCATGCCGGACGGCACGCCGGTGGACATCGTGCTCAACCCGCTCGGCGTGCCGAGCCGGATGAACATCGGCCAGATCCTGGAGACCCACCTGGGCTGGGCCATGAAGGTCCTGGGCCTGAAGGCGGCCACCCCGGTCTTCGACGGCGCCAGCGAGGACCGCATCCGCGAGAGCCTGCAGCGCGCCAACCTGCCGGAGGACGGCAAGACCGTCCTGTACGACGGGCGCACGGGCGAAGCCTTCGACCACCGCGTGACTGTGGGCTACATCTACATGCTCAAGCTCCACCACCTGGTGGAGGACAAGATCCACGCCCGCAGCACGGGCCCGTACTCGCTGATCACCCAGCAGCCGCTGGGCGGCAAGGCGCAGTTCGGCGGCCAGCGCTTCGGCGAGATGGAGGTGTGGGCGCTCGAGGCCTACGGCGCGGCGAACATCCTCCAGGAGCTCCTCACCGTGAAGTCGGACGACGTCATGGGTCGCGTCCAGACTTACGAGGCGATCGTCAAGGGCGAGGAGATCCAGTCACCGGGCGTGCCCGAGTCGTTCAAGGTGCTCATCAAGGAGCTCCAGGCGCTCGGCTTGTCGGTGGAGATCCTGAACGAGAACGAGGAGGAGATCCGCTTCATCGAGGACACCGGCAGCTACCCGCTGCCGGACCTGGGTGGGATCAATCTCCAGGGCTTTGAGGAGTAGCCACGGCGTGGCGTCCGGCCGGACGCCACGCGCACCCATCGGTCCATCAGCCGCCGAGCCCCGGTCAGGCCCGGCCACCCGAGCCAGCGGCGTTCAGCCGCAGGAGTCGTAAGCCGCTCATGCTGGAAGTCAACAACTTCGACGCCATCCGGATCAGCCTGGCCTCGCCGGAGCAGATCAAGGGCTGGTCGTCCGGCGAGGTCACCAAGCCGGAGACGATCAACTACCGCACGCTCAAGCCGGAGAAGGACGGCCTCTTCGACGAGCGCATCTTCGGCCCCACCAAGGACTGGGAGTGCTACTGCGGCAAGTACAAGCGCATCCGCTACAAGGGCATCATCTGCGACAAGTGCGGCGTGGAGGTCACCCGCTCGAAGGTGCGCCGCGAGCGGATGGGCCACATCAAGCTGGCCAGCCCGGTCAGCCACATCTGGTACTTCAAGGGGACGCCGTCGCGGCTGGGGATCCTGCTGGACATCAGCCCGCGCAACCTGGAGCGCATCCTCTACTTCGCCATGTACGTCATCAACCGCGTCGACGAGGGCGAGCGCGAGAAGGTGCTGGCCCGCATCGACGAGGAGCTGAACGAGCGCATCGCCCGCGCCCAGGGGGTGGTGGAGGAGAAGCGCGCCGAGCTGGAGGCCGCGGTCGCCGACAAGCGTCGCGAGATCGAGGAGGCCCACGAGGCCGAGATTCGTCGCCACGACGAGCTCTTCACGACCCGCTCCGAGGAGCTGGCCACCGCGGGGCAGCAGGTGGAGGCCGCGCTCAATGAGGGCGGCAGCAAGGTCGCCGAGGACGTCGTCTTCACGCCGACCGGCGAGGTGATCGCCCGCGCCGGCGAGACGTCGCGCTCGGCGCTGGCCGCGCTGCGCAAGGCCGTCGCCGCCGAGGTGGACGCCGTGGACGCCGAGGTCAAGCGGGCCAAGGCCGATGCCCAGGCGCGCCTGGATCAGGCCACCGGCGACCTGACCGGCGGGATCGAGGAGGCGCTCGCCAGCGAGCGCGAGCAGCTCGCGCGCGAGACCGATGACGCCCGCCTGGCGGCGCGCGCGGCGCGGCAGCAGATCGGCGACATCAAGGTCATGCAGACCCTGACCGAGACCGAGTTCCGCACGTTCTCGGAGCAGTACGGGCGGCTGTTCGAGGCGGGCATGGGCGCCGAGGCGGTCAAGAAGATCATCGAGCAGCTGGACCTGGACGACCTCGCCCAGAAGCTGCACGTCGAGATGCGGCAGACCTCGGGCCAGCGCCGCAAGAAGGCGATCAAGCGGCTGCGCCTGATCGAGGCCTTCCGCAAGTCCGGCGCCCGGCCGGAGTGGATGATCCTGTCCACCCTGCCGGTGATCCCGCCCGACCTGCGCCCCATGGTGCAGCTCGACGGCGGCCGCTTCGCGACCTCCGACCTGAACGACCTGTACCGCCGCGTCATCAACCGCAACAACCGGCTGTCGCGCCTGCTGGACCTGGAGGCCCCGGAGATCATCATCCGCAACGAGAAGCGGATGCTGCAGGAGGCCTGCGACGCGCTGATCGACAACGGCCGTCGCGGCCGGGCCATCAGCGGCACCGGGAACCATCGGCTCAAGAGCCTGAGCGACATGCTCAAGGGCAAGCAGGGACGCTTCCGCCAGAACCTGCTGGGCAAGCGCGTCGACTACTCCGGCCGCTCGGTCATCGTGGTCGGCCCGGAGCTGAAGCTGCACCAGTGTGGCCTGCCCAAGAAGATGGCGCTCGAGCTGTTCAAGCCGTTCGTCATGCGGCAGCTGGTGGAGAAGGGCTTCGCCCACAACATCAAGAGCGCCAAGCGCATCGTGGAGCGGGTGCGTCCCGAGGTGTGGGACGTGCTGGAGGAGGTCATTAAGGACCACCCCGTCCTCCTCAACCGCGCTCCGACGCTGCACCGGCTGGGCATCCAGGCCTTCATGCCGGTGCTGGTCGAGGGCTCGGCCATCCAGATCCACCCGCTCGTCTGCTTCGCCTTCAACGCCGACTTCGACGGCGACCAGATGGCGGTCCACGTGCCGCTCTCGACCGCCGCGCAGGCCGAGGCCGAGCAGCTCATGCTGTCCACCCAGAACCTGCTCTCGGCGGCCGACGGCTCGCCGGTGGTGTCGCCGACGCACGACATGGTGCTCGGCTGCTACTACCTGACCATCGAGTCGCCCGACCAGAAGGGGGCCGGCAAGGCGTTCGCCAGCGCGGCGGAGGCGACGATGGCGGCGCAGCTCGGCCACGTGCACGTGCAGGCGCCGATCAAGGTCGAGCTGGAGCTGCGCAACCAGGTGTCCGACCTGACGGCGGACGAACCGGGCGATGGCGCAAATGGGGGCGTCACCGGCGGCGCCGGCGACGGTGACGGCACCACGCCGATGCGTCACGAGGTGGTCGAGACCACGCCAGGGCGCGTCATCTTCAACACGGTCATCCCCGACGAGCTGGGCTTCGTCAACCAGGTGATGGACCGCAAGGGCCTCAAGGCGCTGATCGCGCAGTGCTACCGGCAGCTCGGTCCGGAGGCCACCACGCGGCTGGTCGACGGCATCAAGACGCTCGGCTTCCACTACGCGACGGTGGCCGGCATCACCATCGGGATCGAGGACATCCGCGTTCCCGAAGAGAAGACCAAGCTGCTCGCCGATGCCGACGCCGCGGTGGCCGGCATCGAGCGCGAGTTCCGTAAGGGCTTCATCACCGAGGACGAGCGGTACACGCAGACCGTCGAGGTCTGGCGGCGCACGACCGATGACGTCACCGACCGGATGCTGAGCGGCCTGGACAAGACCGGGTCGGTGTGGATGATCACCCACTCCGGCGCCCGGGGGAACGTGACCCAGGTCCACCAGCTGGCCGGCATGCGCGGGCTGATGGCCGACCCATCGGGCCGGATCATCGACCTGCCCATCCGCTCCAACCTGCGCGAGGGCATGAGCGTGCTCGAGTACTTCATCTCGAGCCACGGCGCGCGGAAGGGCCTGGCCGACACCGCCCTGCGCACCGCCGACTCCGGGTACCTCACCCGGCGCCTGGTGGACGTGGCGCAGGACGTCATCACCCGCGAGGACGACTGCGGCACCGACCTCGGCACCTGGATCACGCGCGAGGAGTCGGAGCAGATCCCCGAGCCGTTCGGTGATCGGCTGGTGGGCCGCATGGCCGCCATGGACGTCGTGGACGAGAAGGGCGGCGAGACGATCGTCGCCCGCAACGAGGAGCTGTCCGAGGCGATCATCAAGCGGATCGAGGCCGCCGGCATCGACCGTGTCAACGTCCGCTCGCCGCTGACCTGCGCCGCGCGCCACGGCGTGTGCCGCATGTGCTACGGCCGCAACCTGGCCACCGGCCAGCTGGTCGAGCTGGGCCAGGCGGTGGGCATCATCGCCGCGCAGTCGATCGGCGAGCCGGGCACGCAGCTGACCATGCGGACGTTCCACACCGGCGGCGTCGCTGGCGAGGACATCACGCAGGGCCTGCCGCGGGTCGAGGAGCTGTTCGAGGCGCGCATCCCCAAGGGCCAGGCCACGATGACCGAGATCGACGGCACGGTCGAGGTGGTGCGTACCGGGCAGGACCAGCCGATAACGGTGCGGGTCACGCACCGAGAGGCCTACGACACGCCGTTCAAGATCACCCCGCAGCACGAGGTGCTCGTCGCCAACGGCGACGAGGTCACCGAGGGCCAGCTGCTCGCCCGCGTGGGCGAGGGCGAGGAGGCGGTCGAGATCAAGGCGCCGACCGCCGGCCGCGTGACGAAGCGGGGCAGCACGCTGACCCTGCACGCGGAGGACGTCGACGGCCGCGAGTACGCGGTGCCGCACTCGGCGCGGCTGCGCGTGGAGACCGGCGACGAGGTGATGGCCGGCGACCCGCTCACCGAGGGGTCGCTCAACCCCAAGGACCTGCTCCAGATCAAGGGCGTGGATACCGTCCAGCGCTTCCTGGTGGCGGAGGTCCAGAAGGTGTACCGCTCCCAGGGCGTGACGATTGCCGACAAGCACATCGAGATCATCGTGCGCCAGATGCTGCGCAAGGTGACCGTCGATTCGGCCGGCGACACCGAGCTGCTCCCCAGCGAGCTGATCGACCGCTTCGAGTTCGAGGAGGTCAACAACCGGATCCTGGCCGAGGGCGGCGAGCCCGCCACCGCGCAGACGGTGCTGCTGGGCGTCACCAAAGCGTCGCTCAACACCTCGTCATTCCTGGCGGCGGCCAGCTTCCAGGAGACGACCCGGGTGCTGACCGAGGCGGCCATCAACGGCGCCAAGGACCACCTGCTGGGGCTGAAGGAGAACGTGATCATCGGCAAGCTCATCCCGGCCGGGACCGGCGCCGAGGCACGCGCCCTGGCCGCGCAGCGTGCCAGGGAGCTGCCGCCGGAGGAGGCGGAGGCCCTGCGCGAGCGCGAGGCGGCCATGACCTTCCTGACCGGCGAGGCCGATTCCGATGCCGATGGCGTCGTCGAGACCGACGAGGCGGAGGCTGCGGCGGAGGCCGCCGCCGAGAACGCGGCCGAGCTGATGGGCGCCGATGACGATCCGGCCATCGAGGCCGAGGTCAAGGAGGAGGTCTTCGAGAACCTCACCGAAGATGCCGAGGCCGATGCCGCCGCTAAGGCGTCGCAGGCCGCTGCGAAGGGGGCTGCCAAGGAATAGCCCTCCTTCGTCGAGGCCGGATCAGCCCGGCGTTGGCCGCGCGGCCTCTCGCGCTGGTCCGCGAGGACGGCACGCGGCGCGGGTTTCGTGGGCGATTCTCGCAGTGGAGCGCGGGCCCGCCGGCACGAGCGCCGCGCAACCGAGCCGCTCACGCTCCTGTTCTCGCGCCAGAGCGCGAGAACAGCTCGCGGCGCCCGGCATGAGTGAAAGTTTCGCAGCGTACGGCGACACTGGGGCGTTCTGGCGAAGCTGATTCTCGATGGGATCAGGCGGTGGCCGGCGCCTCATCCGCTGCGGTGATCGGGTCAGAGCCGGCGCGCTCGCGCCGCGCCAGCAGCACGAAGGGAATGGCCAGCACGTTGACCGCGCCGGCGACGAGGTACGAGGCGCCGTAGCCACCCAGGTCGGCGACCCGCCCGAGGACCGGCTGGGCGACGACGCCCCCGGCCGAGCTCATCAGCGAGTCGAACGAGAGCACGGTGGCGCGCGCCTCGGAGGGGATGATCCCGTTGACGTAGGCCGAGCGCATCGGCCTGGCGACGGTCGAGACCAGCGACCAGGCCGACAGCAGGACCAGGGCGACGACGAAGCTCGAGGTGGCGCCCAGCACCAGCAGGAGGGCGACCGCCGCGATGCCGGACAGCAGGAGCGCATCGGTCCGGCGGCGGAAGAGGCGTCGCGCGTAGGGGACCAGCAGGCCCCCGACGATCTGGACCCCCGCAAAGATGGCCGCCGCCAGCCCAGCCACGCTGTAGGCGCCCGGGTCCCCGAACAGCTCCAGCAGGTAGGGCTGGGCCGCATAGAAGACGTAGATGCCGGTCCCGGCCGTGAACAGGCCGCCGATCATCAGCCAGCGCACCGGCGGGTTGCGGAACCCGTGCTCCACCGACCCGCTCACCACCGTGCGGATCGCGGCCACCGGGCTTGCGCCGCGCTGCGGCGTGAACCCGAGGTCGACCATGTAGCGCAGGGCGACGATGGTTGCCACGCCCAGCAGCCCCACACGCAGCAGGTAGGGGACGCCGAGGTTGGTGAGCTGGGCGACGACGCCGCCGGCCACCGTCCCGATGAGCATGGCCGCGCCGCCCACGGACTGCGCCCTGCCGAAGACGTGCTCGAGGTGACCGCGGAACCCGCTCGCCGCCAGCGCGTCGACCAGCCACGCCTCGGTTGCGCCCGAGAAGAACGTGAAGCCCAGGCCCAGCAGGACCGATGCGACCGCCCAGCCCCAGAACGGCGCGTGCACCTGCCACATCAACAGGTAGAGCAGCGTGGAGACCATCAGGGTCACGGTCCCCAGCACGTAGGACAGGCGTCGCCCACGCGTGTCGGCCACCACCCCGGTCGGAACCTCGAAGAGCACCATGCCAGCGGTGAAAAAGGCGTTCGCGGCGAACGCCTCCACGTTGCTCAACCCGGCGTCGAGCAGGAAGATCGTGTTGATGCCCCAGATGAACGACGAGGCCAGCGTGGTCAGCAGCGTGAGGCCCAGATACGTGCGCTCGACGGTCCGAGCCGGGTCCGCGGCATGGGTCACGCGGCCAGTCTGCCAGCCTTCCTGGGAACCAGGAGTGGGCACGGAGCGTCAGGGCGGCATGCGGATCGTGACGCTCCTGCTCCTGGCCGTGCTGCTCGCCGGCTGCCGCATGCTGGCCGATGGGCCGGGCGGGGGCGGCAGCGGCGGCGGCATGCCCGGCGCGAGCCCGGACGAGCCGGTCGCCTCGACGCCGGATCCGTCAGCCGGGGAGCCGCCCGGCGGCGACGCGGCGAGGCGCGAGCTGCCCAACCCGGACGTCGTGGACGAGCACGCGGCGGCGATCGACCACTTCAGCATCGGCCCCGACGGAAGGACCGTGGTGGTCCACTGGTGGGGCGGCACGCCCAGCTGCTTCGCGCTCAAGGAGGTGCTCCTCGAGGTGCAGGACGGCACGCCGATCATCACCGTGCTGGAGGGCACGCTGCCCGAGGCGGTGGGCATGGCCTGCACCATGGAGGCCGTCCTGAAGTCGACGCCGGTGGTCCTGGACGACCCGATCCTGGTCGACGGCAGCGGCAACCAGCACCCGGCGGGCGAGCCGATGATCGGCGAGGGTGCGACCGAGGTCAGCCCCCGCGACGATCTGCGCGATCCGCACGAGATCGCCATCACCGGCTACCGCCTCAGCGCGGACGGGATGCGGCTGGACGTTCACTACGTCGGCGGGATCGAGCGGTGCTACGGCCTGGCCGAAGCCGGCGCGGTGCCCGGTGACGGCGGCGCCCTGACCGTGACGGTGGCGGAGGGCAGGCTGCCGGGGGTCACGGGCCCGTGCGAGGACATCGGCGTGGGGAAGTTCACGAGCCTGCGGCTGGACGAGCCGCTGATCGTGCAGGCCGCCTTCAACACCTGACCTGACCGATACTCCGTCAGTGGACTGGCGTGTGATAGGTGCCATCCTGGCCGGGCTGGCCACAGCCTGGCTGGCGTTCGTGGCCCTGCTGTGGGTCCTGCGCCCGCGCGACGCGCGCCTCGGCGAGCTGGTCCGGGTGGTGCCGGACATCCTGCGCCTGTGCCGAGCGCTGGTGAGCGATCCGGACGTGCCCCTGCGGGTGAAGGCGGCGCTGTTCGGACTGCTGCTCTGGCTGCTGAACCCGATCGACCTGGTGCCGGAGTTCATCCCGGTTCTCGGCCCGCTCGACGATGTCGTGGTCGCGGTGCTGGTGCTGCGCTACGTGCGCCGAAGCATCGGCGATGAGCGGCTCCGCCAGCGCTGGCGGGGGACGGCTCAGGGCTACGACCTGCTGCTTCGAGTCATCTGACCTACCGGGCGTCACTTGACGACCAGCTTGATTCGATACCGATACTGCTTGAGGCAGCTCCTGCGGTCGTGCACCCGGGACGTCGCGAACTACGAAGTCTGCACTGGGGAGGGGTTGTCTCTCGCCGCTCCTTCGGTTGACACTCCATCGGGCCCGGACCTATACTCCGCCTTCGGTGTCCCGGGTTCGGGACGCCTTCGTGTGTGCCCCTCCGGGCACCCCCCGCTGCAGCTCAAGAGTGGCCCGATTCGGGGTCGCCGTGCGCCCGGCGGGGACGCGAAACTCCAGCAATCCATTCAGCGAACGACACGAGGTTCTCGGTTGCCGACGATCAGCCAGCTGGTCCGCAAGGGCCGCAAGCCGGCAGGCAAGAAGGTGAAGGCCCCGGCGCTGCGCCGGACGCTCAACACCCTGGAGCAGACCGCCTCCATGGGTCGCGGCGCGCCGCAGCGCCGCGGTGTCTGCCTGCAGGTCATGACGCGCACGCCGAAGAAGCCGAACTCGGCCCTTCGCAAGGTGGCGCGCGTCCGGCTGGTCAACGGGATGGAGGTGACCGCCTACATCCCCGGCATTGGGCACAACCTGCAGGAGCACTCGGTGGTGCTCGTCCGCGGCGGCAAGGTCCGCGACCTGCCCGCGGTGAAGTACCACATCGTGCGCGGCACGCTGGATGCCGCCGGTGTCCGCGACCGCAAGCAGGGCCGCAGCAAGTACGGCGCGAAGTCGCCGGGCAAGGGCGCCTAGACCGATGCCACGCCGTCCCACCATCGCGCGCAAGACCAAGTACGCCGAGCAGCTGGTCGGCACCGCGCTGACCATGGACCAGTTCACCCACAAGCTGATGCGCGGGGGGAAGCGCCAGCTCGCCTCGCGCATCCTGGAGGATGCCATCGCCCGCTGCGAGAAGCAGGCCGGTCGCGCCGGGGTGGAGGTCATGGAGCTCGCCCTGCGCAACGCGATGCCGCTCATCGAGGTCAAGCCCAAGCGGGTCGGCGGCTCCACCTACCAGATCCCGGTCGAGGTGCGCGCCGATCGCCGCATCAGCCTGGGCATGCGCTGGCTGATCGAGTCGGCCCGCAAGCGCAACGGCCGCAGCATGGCCGAGAAGCTGGCCGCCGAGTTCATCGACGCCAGCAACGGCGTGGGCGCCGCGGTCAAGCGCCGCGAGGACACCCACCGCATGGCGGAGGCCAACAAGGCCTTCAGCCACTTCAAGTGGTAGGCCGCGCATGACCGTCACCGCCGCCAAGCGCAGCGCCACCACCGACATCCCGCTGGAGCGGACCCGGAACATCGGGATCATCGCCCACATCGACGCGGGCAAGACGACCGTGTCCGAGCGGATCCTGTTCTACACCAAGAAGATCTACAAGATCGGCGAGGTGCACGAGGGCGCCGCCACGATGGACTGGATGGAGCAGGAGCAGGAGCGCGGCATCACCATCACCGCCGCGGCCACGACCTGCTTCTGGGCCGATCACCGTATCAACCTGATAGACACGCCCGGCCACGTGGATTTCACGGTCGAGGTGGAGCGCAGCCTGCGCATCCTGGACGGCGCGGTCGTCGTGTTCGACGGCGTGGCCGGCGTGGAGCCGCAGTCCGAGACCGTCTGGCGCCAGGCCGACCGCTACCAGGTGCCGCGCTTCTGCTTCGTCAACAAGCTGGACCGCACCGGCGCCGACTTCTGGCGGGTGGTGGACATGATCCGCGACCGGCTGGGGGCCAACGCGGTGCCGCTGCAGGTGCCCATCGGCCGGGAGAGCGGCTTCAAGGGCGTCCTCGACCTCATCAACATGAAGGCCATCACCTACGGCAACGACCTGGGCGACCAGATCGAGGTGGGGGAGATCCCCGGCGACCTGCAGGCCGAGGCCGAGGCGCATCGGGAGAGGATGGTCGAGGCGCTGGCCGACCTGGACGACGACCTGGCGCACAAGTACCTGGAGGGCGAGGAGATCGCGTCCGACCAGCTGCGCCGCGCGCTGCGTGCCGGGACACTGGCCTACCAGATCGTCCCGGTTCTGTGCGGCTCCGCCCTGAAGAACAAGGGTGTCCAGCCCATGCTGGACGCGGTCATCGACTTCCTGCCCTCCCCGCTGGACGTGCCGCCGGTCACGGGGCGCGACCCGCGTTCGGGCGATGAGGTCACCCGCGCCACCGAACCAGAGCAGCCCTTCGCCGCGCTGGCCTTCAAGATCGCCGCGGATCCGTACGTCGGCAAGCTGGCCTTCTTCCGGGTGTACTCCGGCACGCTGAAGACCGGCTCCTACGTGTACAACTCGACCAAGGGCAGCAAGGAGCGCATCGGGCGGCTGCTCCAGCTCCACGCCAACCATCGCGAGGAGATCGAGCAGGTCAGCGCCGGCGACATCGCCGCCGCGGTCGGCCTGAAGAACACCTTCACCGGCGACACGCTGTGCGACGAGGCGAAGCCGATCGTCCTCGAGTCGATCACCTTCCCGGAGCCGGTCATCGAGCTGGCGGTGGAGCCCAAGACCAAGGCCGACCAGGACAAGATGTCGATCGCGCTCCAGCGGCTCGCCGAGGAGGACCCCACCTTCCGGGTCAGCACCGATGTCGAGTCCAGCCAGACCCGCATCGCCGGCATGGGCGAGCTGCACCTGGAGGTGATCGTCGACCGCATGCTGCGCGAGTTCAAGGTGCAGGCCAACGTCGGGCGGCCGCAGGTCAGCTACCGCGAGGCGATCCGCAGGGCCATCCGCGCCGAGGGCCGCTTCGTGCGCCAGACCGGCGGCAAGGGCCAGTACGGCCACGCCATCCTGGAGCTCGAGCCGCTGGGCCGGGGCACCGGCTTCGAGTTCGAGTCGAAGATCGTGGGCGGCGCCGTGCCGCGCGAGTACTGGCGGGCGATCGAGGAGGGGGTCCGCGACGCGTTCGCCGGCGGCATCGTGGCCGGCTACCCGGTCATCGACGTCAAGGCAACCCTGGTCGACGGCTCGTACCACGAGGTCGACTCGTCCGAGATGGCCTTCAAGATCGCCGGCTCCATGGCCGCCAAGGACGGGGTGGCCAAGGCCGATCCCGCCATCCTGGAGCCGGTCATGAAGGTGGACGTGACCACGCCCGAGGAGTTCATGGGCGACGTCATCGGCAACCTGAACAGCCGGCGGGGGCACATCGACGGCATCGACGAGCACGGCACCAGTCGCGTCATCCGGGCCGGGGTCCCGCTGGCCGAGATGTTCGGCTACGCCACGGAGCTGCGCAGCATGACGCAGGGCCGGGCCACGTACTCGATGGAGTTCTCGCGCTACGCGGAAGTCCCCACCAACCTCGCCAACGAGCTGATCGCGAAGTCCAAGAGCTAGACGCCACAAGAGGAGCGACGAAGGACACACCATGGCAAAGCAGAAGTTCGACCGATCCAAGCCGCACGTGAACGTCGGCACCATTGGGCACGTCGACCACGGCAAGACCACCCTGACCGCGGCGATCACGAAGTTCCTCGCCCTGCAGGGCGGGGCGGACTTCCGCGCCTTCGACTCGATCGACAATGCGCCGGAGGAGAAGCAGCGTGGCATCACCATCGCGATCAGCCACGTCGAGTACCAGACCGCCAACCGGCACTACGCGCACGTGGACTGCCCCGGCCACGCCGACTACATCAAGAACATGATCACCGGCGCCGCCCAGATGGACGGCGCCATCCTCGTGGTCTCGGCCGCCGACGGCCCGATGCCCCAGACGCGCGAGCACATCCTGCTGGCCCGCCAGGTGGAGGTCCCGTCGCTGGTCGTCTACCTCAACAAGGTGGACATGGTCGACGACGAGATGCTGGTCGACCTGGTCGAGATGGAGGTGCGCGAGCTCCTCAGCAAGTACGAGTTCCCCGGCGAGGAGATCCCGGTCATCCGCGGATCGGCGCTGAAGGCCCTCGAGTCGAGCAGCCAGGACCCGGAGAGCGAGGACTACGCCTCCATCAAGGAGCTGATGGAGGCCGTCGACAGCTACATCCCGACCCCGCTGCGGGACGTCGAGAAGCCGTTCCTGATGCCGATCGAGGACGTCTTCGGCATCAAGGGCCGCGGCACGGTGGCCACCGGCCGCATCGAGCGCGGCATCTGCAACACCGGCGACACGGTGGAGCTGGTGGGCATCCACCAGGACAAGCCGCGCCAGCTGGTGGTGACCGGCGTTGAGATGTTCAAGAAGACCCTCGACCAGGGGCAGGCCGGCGACAACGTGGGCCTGCTGCTGCGGGGCATCGAGCGCGACGAGATCGAGCGCGGCCAGGTGCTGGCCAAGCCAGGCAGCGTCAAGCCGGGCACCAAGTTCAAGGCCGAGGTGCTGGTCCTCTCCAAGGAGGAGGGCGGCCGCCACACGCCGTTCTACGCCGGCTACCGTCCGCAGTTCTACCTGCGCACGACCGATGTGACCGGTGCCATCAAGCTCCCCGCCGGAGTGGAGATGATCATGCCGGGCGACAACGTCAACATCGACGTCGAGCTGATCACCCCCATCGCCATCGAGCAGGGGCAGCGCTTCGCTATCCGCGAGGGCGGCCATACGGTGGGTGCCGGCGTGATCACCGAGGTGATCGGTTAGAGCGATGGCCAAGCAGCGCATCCGCATCCGGCTCAAGGCGTACGACCACAAGCTGCTCGACCAGTCGGCCGAGCAGATCGTGGAGACGGCGCAGCGAACCGGCGCCGCGGTGGCGGGCCCCGTCCCGCTGCCGACCCGGATCGAGAAGTACACCGTCATCCGCGGGCCGTTCGTGCACAAGGATGGGCGGGAGCAGTTCGAGATCAGGACGCACAAGCGCCTGATCGACATCATCGATCCGTCGACCAAGACGGTGGATGCGCTGATGCGGCTCAGCCTGGCCGCTGGCGTGGATATCGAGATCAAGATGTGAGGCAGGGGCTCCGCATGGAGGCCCCTTCCTCCGCCATAGGACGGAGAGGAAATCAGAGCAGTGCCGGCAGGTTTGATCGGGCGGAAGCTCGGCATGACGCGCGTCTTCGGCGACGACGGAACGGTCGTCCCGGTCAGCGTCATCCAGGCGACGCCGAACAGCGTCACGCGGCTCCGCACGCCGGAGCGGGACGGCTATGCCGCCCTGCAGGTCGGCGCCGGGTCCGCGCGGCGCGTGAGCAAGCCGGTTGCCGGCCAGTTCAAGGAGCTCGCCAAGGACCTGCAGAAGCCCGCCGCGGTGCGCGAGTTTCGCGTCGACACCCTCGACGGCTACGAGGTGGGCCAGGCGCTGGATGTCTCCCTCTTCGAGCCGGGTGACCTGGTCGACGTGACCGGCTTCAGCAAGGGGCACGGCTTCACCGGCACCGTCGCGCGGCACAACTTCCAGCGCGGACCGAAGACGCACGGCTCGGACAACTACCGAAAGCCCGGCTCGATCGGCGCCGGCACCACGCCTGGCCGCGTCTTCAAGGGCACCCGCATGGGCGGCCACATGGGAGACGAGCGGGTCACGGTCAAGAAGCTGAAGGTCGTGAGGGTGGACGCCGAGCGCAACCTCATCCTGGTCAGGGGTGCGGTGCCCGGCGCGCGCAATGGCCTGCTGCTGGTCCAGAAGGCGAAGTGACGATGGCCGAGACGACGATCCTGAAGGCGAACGGCTCCAAGGGGGCCAAGGTGGAGCTGGCCGACTCGCTCTTCGCCGCGCCGCTCAACGAGGGACTGGTCCACCAGGCGGTGGTCCGCCAGATGGCCGGCCGCCGGACAGGGACGGCCGACACGCTCACCCGCGCCGAGGTCTCGGGCGGCGGCGCCAAGCCCTGGCGTCAGAAGGGCACCGGTCGCTCCCGACAGGGCAGCCGCCGCGCGCCGCAGTGGAAGGGTGGTGGCGCGGTCTTCGGTCCGCACACGCGCGCCTACGAGCAGAAGCTCAACGCCAAGATGCGTCGCGCCGCGCTGCGCAGCGTGCTGTCGGCCAAGGCCGGCGAGGACGCCGTGCGCGTGGTCGAGGGCTTCGACCTGGACAAGATCGGGACGAGGGCGTTCGCCGAGCGTCTCGACGCCTGGGAGGCCGGCGGCAAGGTGCTGGTGGTCCTGGCCGCGCGCGACGAGGTGGTCGAGCGCTCGTGTCGCAACCTGCGCGCCGTGCGCGTCATCCTGGCCGACTCCCTGAACGTGGTGGACCTGCTGGAGGCCGATACCGTGGTCTTCACTCGCGACGCGCTGCAGCGCGCGCAGGAGGTGTACGCGTGAGCGCCATGGGGAGGCACGACGTGCTGCTGCGGCCGGTGATCAGCGAGAAGAGCGTCGCCGAGACGGAGCGCAACAACTACACGTTCGCCGTCGCGCGTGACGCGAACAAGCACCAGATCAAGGCCGCCGTGGAGTCCGAGTTCAAGGTCACAGTGCTCGGTGTCCGGGTCCTCACGGTCAAGCCCAAGCAGAAGCGTCGCGGTCGCCGGCAGATGGGCACCGTGCCTGGCTGGCGCAAGGCGGTGGTCACCGTCGCTCCCGGCCAGAAGATCGAGCTCTTCGAGGCGGTGTAAGGACGATGCCACTCCGAAAGTACCGACCGACCAGCCCCGGGCTGCGCCAGATGACGCGCGGCACGTTCGAGGAGGTCACCACCGACCAGCCGCACAAGCCGCTGACGGAGCGGCTGGTGTCGAAGGCCGGGCGCAACAGCCAGGGCAAGCTGACGGTGCGCCACCGCGGATCGGGCCACAAGCGGCTCTACCGCGTCATCGACTGGAAGCGCGACAAGCCGGGCGTGCCCGCGCGCATCGCGACGGTCGAGTACGACCCGAACCGCTCGGCGCGGATCGCGCTGCTGCACTACGCCGACGGCGAGAAGCGCTACATCCTGCTGCCCCACGGCCTGGAGGTGGGTGACACCGTCGTCTCCGGGCCCGATGCCGAGGCGCGGGTGGGCAACGCCATGCCCCTGTCGCGGATGCCGCTGGGCACCCAGGTCCACAACGTGGAGCTGACCGCCGGCCGCGGCGGCCAGATCGTGCGCTCCGCCGGCAGCAGCGCGCAGCTGCTGGCCAAGGAGGGCCAGTTGGCCACCATTCGGCTGCCTTCCGGCGAGGTCCGCCGCGTGCGGGCCGAATGCATGGCCACCGTCGGCCAGGTGAGCAACCTGGACCACGAGAACCAGAACATCGGCAAGGCGGGGCGAAGCCGTCACATGGGCCGCCGCCCGCAGGTGCGCGGCGTGGTGATGAACCCGAACGACCATCCGCACGGCGGAGGCGAGGGCAAGTCGCCGACGGGCATGCCGCCCAAGACGCCGTGGGGCAAGCCGGCCATGGGCTTCCGCACGCGGCGCAACAAGACCACCGGAAAGATGATCGTCCGCCGTCGCTACGGACGGGGTTAGGAGAGCGCGATGAGTCGTTCCGTCAAGAAGGGACCGTTCGTCGACGCGCGCCTGCTCGGCCGCATCGACGACATGAACAAGCGCAACGAGCGCAAGGTGCTGAAGACCTGGT
>JAPSGM010000258.1 GCA_031177555.1 Chloroflexota bacterium | reverse complement strand
GCCGACACCGTTGCCGAGATGCGCGAGCCGCGCTCGGCGCCCGAGAGCGACAGCTGGGAATCGAGCTACGGGCTTGGTGTCCAGCTGCTCCGGAAGCCCGAGCGGATGCTCGCCGGGCACACCGGCTCGATGCCCGGCTTCCTGTGCACGCTGTGGGTGAGCGTCGAGGACGACGTCGGCGCGGCTGCCCTGGCCAACACGACCTCCGGGCTCACGATCGGAGCCTTGGTCGCGGATCTCGTCGGCATCGTCGCCGAGCGGGAGCCGCGGATACGGCCGCCGTGGCGGCCGCTCGCCGAGGTCGATACGTCGCTGCTCGAGCTGACCGGGCCGTGGTTCTGGGGACCGACCGGCTACGCCCTCAAGCTCGAGGCGGATCGCCACTTCCAGCTGGCGGCGCTGTCCGGGACCGGCAGCCGGAATGCGCGATTCCGCCCCGCGGAAGATGGGACCTGGATCGGGCTGAATGGCTACTTTGCGGGCGAGACGCTGCGGCCGGTGCGGGACGAGGAGGGTCGGCTCAGCCACCTGGACATCGGTTCATTCGTGTTCACGCGCGAGCCGTACGATCCCGATGCGTCCATCCCCGGCGGCGTCGATCCTGACGGCTGGCGACCCGCTTAGGCCTGTTCGCGCCTGACCGGAACCGCCGTCGCCATGATCTCGTCGCGGGTCGCGCGCATGTTGTGAACGCGCAGCCCGTGCTCCTCGGCGGCGGCAAGGACGTCCCGCTCCGAGCCCGTCGTCTCCCACCCGCAGGCGCAGCGCACGCGCAGCAGCCGCAGATCCGGACCCATCAGCCGAGGTTCCGGAACGGTTCGGGGACGTAGCCTGCCAGCACGGTGCGCCACGCCGGCGAAAGCTCGGCCGCCACGGCAGCGTCATCCCTGGCAAGCCAGGCGAGGTGGCGAAGCCCGTGCTCGAGGACCTGGCCGTACTCGACACTGGTCGGGGCGGACGTCGCCCCGGAACGCGCAAGGGCCAATCGTTCGACGGGCGCGCTGGTCATTGCTCCGCGCAGCTCCGCCCCGATGACCACGATGAAGCTCAGGATCACGGCGTCCCGGTCACGGCGCCATGACGTGGAGTGCACCAGGCTGGCCGGACCGATGACGTCGCGCACGATCCGCTCGACGGACGCGACCGGGTGCTCCGCGGACTCGAGCTCGATGATCCACGGGGCCGCGCCGCACGGCCCGGTCAGCTCGACGCGCTCGCCGTTCAGCCACACGACGAAGATCTCCGCCTGCACGGGACCCGCGACATCGATTCCAGGCTGCATGGAGGCGCAGGCTACCACCGCTCCTGCGCTCTGAGACCGGAGCGCGTGATCCTGCTCGACACCAGCGGGCTGCTGGCGGCCATCGACGCCGCCCAGACCCGTCACGCGGACGCGGTGGAGGCGCTGCGAGCCGCCTCGCCACCGTGGGTGCTATCGCCGTTCGGGCTGGCCGAGGTGGACTGCCTGCGTTGGCGACCCACGTCGGGCAGGATGCCGAGCGGGCCCTCCCGGGCGAGGTCAGCCGGGGGGCTACCGCCTCGTCGAATTCGACGCCGATGACGTCGCGGCCGCGGAGCGCGTCATCGGCCGCCACGCCGCCCTCCAGGTCGGCCTGGCGGATGCGTCGATCGTGGTCCTGGCCAACCGCTACGGGATCCGGGATGTCCTCACGCTGGACGAGCGCCACTTCCGCGCCATGCGCGGACCGAACGGGCGGCCATTTCGGATCCTCCCGGCGGACGCCTAACGACGAAGTGGGGGAGGCCGGTGCATCTACTCGCAGCTCAACGGGATGGCCGGATAGGTGGACGTGGCCCGCACGGTCCCGGCCGGCGTCACCACGTACGAGAAGCTGTCTGCGTACACGGGCGAGCCTGCGACGTTCCACCAGTAGTCCGACGTCCAGGTGCAGGACCCCCCACTCAGCCGAAACGCCTGCTCCGGCGGGACACCCTGGAAGGTGGGGACCATCACTGGTTCGGCGCTGAGCGTGCAGGTCTGGGTCTCGACCGCCGAGCCGTCCGGTCGCTCTACCCGGACGAGCCGGGAGCAGTCGGCCCGCATCAGCGATCCGAGCGGAAAGTCGTCGGGCATAGCCACTGCCAGGACGGTGTCGAGATTCTCGATGACATCGACCGACGCTCGCGTGGCAGAGACGGGGGACGCGGCGACCAGGCCGTACAGCAACACGGCCGTCACAATCAGTAAGCGCTTGCTCATCCTCACGCTCCTACGCTGGGACTGCTTCCTTGGCGCTCTCGTGTCGCGCCATGGCCAGCGTACGGAGGGGCGGCATGTCGGAGCTCCCTATGTTTTGGCGGGCGGCTCCCCATCTTTGGTCGCCGCGCGCGCGGCGGCGGCACGGTTGCGCACGCCGAGCTTCCGCAGGATGGCCGAGACGTGGTGGTCGACGGTCTTCGGCGAGACGACGAGGCGCTTGGCGATCTCCGCGTTGGATAGGCCCTCCCGCAGGTGCGCGAGCACCTCCGCCTGGCGTTCGGTGAGGCGAGCCGGGTTTCGCCGCGTTGACCGGCGCGGTCCCCGGGCGATGCGGTCGGCGCCGATCGCCCGGAGGCGCTCGCGAACCGCTCGCGCCAACGGCTGGGCATCCAGGACGTTGAGGAGGGCCAGCGCCTGGCGCAGATCCGCCTCCTCGGATGAATCGGCCAGGGCCTGTGCCTGGTGGTACGGACAGCCCACTGCCTGCCAGGCGATGGCTGCCTCGCCCTGACGGCCGGTGGCATGGAGCACATAGGGCAGCGCGCTTCCAGGGGGAAGCTCGCGGATGAGGCCGGTCCTCCAGGCCCAGAATCCAGCCTCCCCCAGCCACCACGCGTCGTTCGGGTACCTGCTCGCCACGGCCAGGCCTCGACGCGCCTCATCCGTGGCATGCGTGACGTCGCCCTGCAGCCAAGCCGCCTCGGTGCGCGCTGCGCACGTTGGGAACAGATCCTGGTTGTCGGCGGCTGGTCCGACGAGCTCAAGCGCCTCGTCGAGCGGCGCCCAGGGATCCCCGTCGCCGCGCCGAGCACGCAGGCGTCCGATGACCGTCAGGGCCTTTGCGCGGATCAGCGGAGCGGTCCGACTCTCCGCCAGCACCGCGTCCGCCCCACCGGCGGCCTCGTCCCAGCGTCCCCGCTCGAGCGCGAGCTCCGCCAGGTCCCCGTTCAGGCGCCGACGGTACAGGTCGACATCGTGATCCTCGACGTAGGCGACCGCCTCATCGCGAAATCGATCGGCCAGGTCGTACTTCCGGAGGTCCCGCCCCGTTTCGA
>JAPSGM010000079.1 GCA_031177555.1 Chloroflexota bacterium | reverse complement strand
GGAGCGGCTCCTCGCGGCCGACCATCGGGCTGTCGAGTCCGACCGCCGCGAGGCCGCGCCGCCGGGCCGGGGCCGCCTTGCGCCCGGTGACCCGGAACGCATGGACCGGTTCAGTCTTGCCCTTGACCTCGATCGCTCCGAGGTCCTCGAGCTCGAACGTGTCGCCGGTCAGGCGGCGCGTCATCTCTGTGATCAGGATCGTGCCGGGTTGCGCCGAAGCCTGCATCCGCGCTGCGACGTTGACCGCGTCGCCGAGGGCCGTGTACTCGTAGCGCAGGTCTGAGCCGACGTTCCCGACCATGACCGGGCCGGTGTTTATACCGGCACGGATCCGGAAGGCGATCCCGTGGGTCGCCATCAGCTGGCGGGCGAACTCGTCGGTTGCGGCCAGCATGTCCAGCGCCGCGAGGACGGCGCGCTCGGGGTCGTCCTCGTGCGCGACCGGCGCGCCGAAGAAGGCCAGCATCGCGTCGCCCTGCAGCTGGGCGATCGTGCCCTCGTAGCGGAAGATGGCGCGCGACATGACGTCGAACGCCTCGTTGATCATCGCCGTCCAGTCCTCGGGGTCCATCTGTTCGGCCAAGGCGGTCGAGCCGACGACGTCGGCGAAAAGGGCGGTCACGGGCTTGCGCTCGCCCGTCAGTCGCGCGGCGCGCATCTTTTGGATCAGCGGCGCCGGCGCCGCAGCGGTCAGCCGGGCGTGAGCCTCGTCCTCGGAGGGCGTGAGCGCCTGGCCGCAGCTTGCACAGAACCGGGCGTCTGCGGCGACGCTGGCCTGGCAGCGTGGGCAGCTTCCAGGTGACGACATAACCGAATCGACCGCCATGGTAGGGGAGTCATCGTAGCGCAGCCTTGGCAGGCGCCCGGGTGCGTCGTATGGGGATGTGTCGCAGCTCTCCTGGCACGGGTTGGCGAGACGGCGGGAGCTCAGGCCGGGGATCTGCCGCCGTCAGCCCGCTTCGCTAGCTGGTCTGGATGTAGATGTTCTTCTCCGCCGCCGGTGTGGTTGAAGTTGATGATTTCCGGCACGACGACCGTGACTCCCTCGTCCGCTGGCTCGTCGTGGCTAGACGGCGCTCTGGGCCGACGATGCAGAAGACCGCGATGATCCCCGTCCAGCTCCCCGATCGTGGTACCGAAGGTCGCGGCGAACGAGGCCTTTCCGCCGCAGAACTCCGGCGGGAGCGGCTGGCCGAGGACCTCACGGCAGCCGTAGGACTGCAAAAGATCAGTTCCGTGGCCGTCCACGTGCGACCGAGCAGCGGAGGTGAACGGCCACCTGCATCCCGGATAGGGGAGCGGGATCGCTGTTGAAGCCTCGCCCAGCGTTCGCAGTACACGGCTGGCTCCGGCCCTGCGCGTCTGCTCCGCTCTTTCACGCTCTGATCGATCCGAGCGGAAGATCGCTCCAGCGGTCGGACTTCGAGGGATGCAGCCGCTTCCCCCGGCGATGGGGCAGCCGGAACTGCTGACTGACGATCTGCGGTCCTTCATTCGCCCACGCCTAAGCCGCTGGGTCGGCCTCGGGCGAGAACGATCAGTTTCGGCGCCCTGCGCAGTCCTTCTACCTGACGCGGTACAGGAACGCCCTCCCCAAGCACGAGGAGACGACGGCGACCGATGGCCGAGATGCTTCCCTACGACATTCAGATCAGCCGCCACTTCGACGCCCCGCGCGAGCGGGTCTTCCGGGCCTTCACCGATCCCGACCTGTTCGCCGCTTGGTATGGCCCTCCTGGCTTCCCGGTCCACCGTGCCACCATCGAGCTCGACACCCAGGTCGGAGGGCGCCAGCGGTTCGCCATGGTGAGCGATGCCGATCCATCGGTGCGAACCGGGTTCGACGGCAACTTCATCGAAGTCGCGAAGAACGAACTGCTCTCAAGTACCGGCGCGTGGCACGGCATACCGGGTCAGGCCGGCACCTGGCCCTCAAGCCTGCGAGTGGAGCTCCACGATACCGACGGCACCACCCGGCTGATCATCAGCGAGGGCCCACCCGCCCGGAACCGCCGATCTCGGCCGCCAGGCGTGGGAAGTGATGCTCGCCAAGCTCGAGTCCCTCCTGAGCAGCTGACCACGAGGGCCGTCGATGGTCCTGGCACCGTCATCACCGGACGCACGATGAGTTGTCGCCGCCGGAGTAGTCCAAGTGTCGAGAGACAAGATCCGCACGCCGGACGAGGTCGTCGCGGAGATGAGGCCGACGCCCGAACGGGCGAAGATGACGACGATCGCTCACACCCTCGTCTACGACTGCGTGATCTCCGACGCGACGACGCCGGAGCTGCTGCAGTCCGTGCAAGTCCCTACGCTCGTCCTCGACAGCGAGGGCAGCAGCGACGAGCTGACGGGCTGGGCATTGCGTGTGGCCCAGATGCTGTCGCACGCCGTGCATCGAAGCCTACCCGGCGCCTGGCACGGCGTGCCGGACGAGGTTCTAGCCCCGGTGCTCATCGAGTTCTTGGGCCGTTCTTCAGGCGGGGTGGCCAGATGACGTCGGCGTTCGAACGCGGACGCCTCGAGGATGGCGGAGTCCACCGGTCGGCGCTGGTGCGGCTGCGGCAGTTGATCCTCGCCGTCATACCCCGGGTCGAGGAGGTGATCCGCCGAGGCGTCCCCGCGTTCCGGTACCGAGGGCGGCCGCTCGTGAGCATCGGTGCCGCGCGGGATCAGGTGTCGCTCTTTGTCATGTACGGATCGGTGCTGAAGCGACACGCCGCCGAGCTCGAAGGGTATGACACCTCGAACACAGTCGTGCGCTTCGGTCCCGACGAGGAACTCCCGATCGACCTGGTCACCAACCTGGTCCGCGCCCGCACGGCGGAGGTCGATGCGCTGCTGGGAGAAGGCATGGCCGGCAACGTCCAACATGCGACGACCGCGCCCGCGGACAGGCGGCTGAGACGGGTCGCGATGCAGTGACCACCTGGAGGAAGGAGGCTCGAACGATGCAGCCGTCGTCTACGGACATACGGGTCCTGATGGACGGGTTCGGCATGGGGGAGTCACCGCGCTGGCACGAGGGCCGGCTGTGGTTCTCCGACTGGGGAGCCAACCAGATCGTGGCCCTCGAGTCCGACGGGACATGCGAGGTCGTCGGGCCTGGAGGCGGGGAGAGTGGATGGGCAGTGAACTGGCTGCCCGATGGACGGATCCTCATCACCGGCACTGAGCTGATCCGCGTGGAGACCGACGGGTCGCGCGTGCGGCACGCCGACCTGAGCCACATCTCGCCGTACGCCTTCAGCGAGATCACCGTCGACGGCCGTGGCAACGCCTACGTCAACACGATCAACTTCGACTTCGCCGACTTCATGGACGTCCTCGGCAGTGGGCAGGCGCCAGGAAAGATCGCGTTGGTCACCCCCCAGGGCGAGGCGCGCGAGGTGGCCGACGGGCTGGCGTTCCCGAATGGCATGGTCGTCACGCCGGACAACCGGACGCTGATCGTCGCCGAGTCGTTCGCGCGTCGGCTCACCGCGTTCGACATCAGTCCCGACGGGAGTCTCTCGAACCAGCGGGTGTGGGCGGAGGTCAGCGGTGACGGGATCTGCCTCGACGCGGAGGGTGCCGTGTGGTGCAGCGACGTCCGGCCGGGCGACGAGGGCGTCGTGCAACGTGTCCGGGAGGGCGGCGAGGTCCTGGAGCGAATCAAGCTCGATCGCCCCTGCTATGCCTGCATGCTGGGCGGCGAGGCCGGCAGGACGCTGTTCATGGTCGTGGCCAAGTGGTTCGGCCCAGAGCGGATGGACGAGCTGCTGGAGGCGAAGACGGGTCAGATCCTCACCGCTCGCGTCGACGTGCCGCATTCTGGCTGGCCGTGAGGTTCAACCGGATCCGAGGGCGACGGTTCCGGATCGCCTTCAGACGGGTGCGGGTCCTCGCCATCCGCCGTCCCGAGTACGTGTGCCTGCGACCCAGAGGCCGAGATGTTGATCGGCTGTAGCCGGCGAAGGCACCACGATACGGACACCAGCCATCGGAGACCCCCGTCGAGCCTGGCTCGATGTTGGCCAGCAGGAACTGGCGGAGGCTCGTACCTGGGCGTTGGGAATGATCGCCCATCACCGGGTTGAGCGAGCGGACGTAGCGGGCTCAGTCGCTCGCGTACCACTCGACCAGCTCGGCTCCGATTCGCGCCAGGCACCTCCGAACCGCCGCAGGCTTGACGACCTCGATGTCGCGCCCCCATCCGGCCAGCTCGTTGGCAACGATCTCGGCGCTGGTGCCGAGGATCGTCACCTCGTACCAGCCGCGATCGGTGGGCACCGCCGTCGCGAGGTCATCGCCGAACTGCGCTCTGAGGCCGGGCAACCGCCCAGCATCGACGCGAACGAGGGCTCGAACGCGCCGGCGGCGCTCCTCGACCGCCGCCACGATCGTTTCCCACTCCTTCGCCAGGTCGAACCCCGGCGGCCGCACCACGGCTTCCTGCGTCAGCTCCGCCGACCTGATCCGATCGAGCCGGAACGTCCTGACCCCGGCGTCGGTCCCGGCGACCAGGTACCAGGCGCGACCCTTCTCGATGAGCCCGAGCGGCGCGACGGTTCGGACGCTATCGCCTCCGCGCGAGCCTGCATACGTCAGGCGCGCCTGACGGCCGTCGACGACCGCCTGCCGGAGGAGATCGAGATGCGCAGGCTGCGGGTGGCGCCGGCCTCCCCAGCGGGCCGGATCCAGGACGATGGCCGAGGCCGCGGACGAGGCGCCGGCGCGGAACGGTTCGGGCAGGGCCTGCACCAGCTTGCGCAGCGCCGCCCGCGCGGTGGGATCGAACCGCACACTCGGCCCGGCGAGGAGGAACAGCGCACGCGCTTCGGCCGCGGTCAGCCCGGTCAGGTCGGTCCGTGCGCCTCCCAGCACCGACCAGCCGCCACCGGTGCCGCGCTGCGCGTAGACCGGGATGCCGGCCGTTGCCAGTGCCTCGAGGTCACGCCGGGCCGTCCGAACCGACACCTCCAGCTCGGCCGCCAGCTCGGCGGCCGTCACGCGGCCGCGGGACTGGAGGATGAGGAGGGAGGCGACCAGCCGATCTGCGCGCATGACCCGCAGTCTCGCAAATTAAGTGGCCTCAGGATGGCCACTTTGGCTTCGTATGGTCATCGCGCAACAGTCATAAGAGGACGACGGCGACATGACCATGGCGACCACAGCCAACCAACAGACCGAGCTTGTCCCATTCCGCATCGAGATCGATCAGGCCGACCTCGACGACCTGCGCGCGCGGCTCGCCAATGCCCGATGGCCGGACGCCGAACCTCCGGGTGTCGGCTGGGACCGAGGCGTGCCCCTCGGCTACCTCCGGCGCCTTGCCGGGTATTGGGGCAGCGAGTTCGACTGGCGTGCCCAGGAGGCCCGGCTTAATGAGCTGCCCCAGTTCACGACGCTCATTGACGGGCATCGCGTCCATTTCCTGCACGTTCGATCGCCCGAAGCGGACGCGATGCCGCTTCTCCTCCTCCACAGCTGGCCAGGCTCGCCGGTGGAGTTTGCGCGGATGATCGGGCCGCTGAGCGACCCGCGTGCGCACGGAGCCGAGCCATCGATGGCCTTCCACGTCGTGGTGCCGTCGCTGCCGGGCTTCGGCTTCTCGGTACCGCTCGCCGAAGCGGGGTGGACGAGCGGTCGCATGGCGCGTGCCTTCGTGGAGCTCATGCATCGGCTGGGCTACGAGCGCTACGGCGTCCACGCCGGCGACATCGGTGCCGGCGTGGCGAGCGGGTTGAACTCGAGCGACCCGGACGCCGTGGTCGGCGTCCACGTGACGACCGACCTGCCGACGGCGGTGACCTTCGCCTCGTGGGGCGGCGATCCGGCCGCGAATCCAGCGTTGACGCCCGAGCAGAAGGAGCGAGTGGAGGAGCTGAAGGCGGCGTCGACCGACGACGAAGGCTACCTGCGGATCCAGTCCACGCGGCCACAGACGATCGGCTACGCGCTGATCGATTCGCCGGTCGGCCAGCTGGCCTGGATCGTCGAGAAGGTCAAGGCCTGGACCGATCCGGCGGCCGAGCTGCCGGAGCAGGCCGTCGACCGCGACCAGCTCCTGACCAACGTGAGCATGTACTGGTTCACGCGCAGCGGTGGCTCGGCGGCGCATGCGCTGTACGAAAGCATGCATGCCCAGGAGTGGTCTGAACCAGGCCCTGCACCGACTGGGTTCGCGGTGTTCGGCGCCGATCCGATTGTCAGGGTCCTCCTCGATCCGGAGCGCCAGATGGAGCACTGGTCGGAGTTCGCGGCCGGCGGGCACTTCCCGGCGATGGAGCGGCCCGACGACCTCGTCGATGACCTGCGGCGCTTCTTCGGCGGCCTGCGGTAATGCGGATCGCCGACCAAGCCGCCCGGGCCGGGGTCTACCGGATACGCCGGCAGTCGGGCACCCACGGTCGACGCTTTGTCCCCGGAGATGGAGGGCGCCTCATCGATATCGGCCAGCGGCATGCAGCTGACCGAGACCGGCCAAGATCACGGCGGCCCCAGTAGGGCCCCTACGGAGCGACCGGCTCAGCGACGTTCTTCCGGGCCTCAACGTGCACGGCGAGTGACCGGACAAGAAGACCAACTGCAGAGCGACAAGACGACCTGTGCGGAGCGAATCAGAATGACCTCCCGCTTCTCACCGTCATCGTGCCCACGGGCCTGCAGTGGGGGTCGGTGCCGCCGGACGCTAGCGCGGTATCCCACGACCGAGCATTGCCGGTTTAGGAGCTGCTTGGGCGGAAGCCGACACAAGCCGACCGGCGGACGCAAGGCTAGGTGGTGGCTGCAGCAAAGTCACGTCCAGCCGCCACGCGGCGGACTGTTCGACTACCTGCAGGGCGCTCCTGCCGCAATACGGTTCTCCCACCGAGACACCGAGCGATGCTGGCCATCGGCCGAGCTTGATGCCTGCTATGCCTCAGCGCCGGCGCCCATCGCCACCGTTCCGTCGGAGAGGACCGGGGAGATGAGGCCGAAGACGTTGCCGTCGGGATCCAGCAGATAGCCACCGCGACCGATACCCGGCCAGTCGGTCGCTGGCAGCGCCTCGGTCGCGCCGAGCTCGACGCCCCGGCGCATCAGCCCGTCGACGTCGTCGACGCCGATCACGATATTGGCTCCATTGACCGGCGCGCCAACTTCGGGAGGCGGACTGTTCCGCTGGGTCAGGCCGCCGTTGATCCCGAGGCCGGGCTCACCGGCGGCATTTCCAATGGCGCCCTCGCCGGTGTCGATGACCCAGTACGGCTGATCACCGCCGCCGTACTGCTGGAACTGCCAGCCGAGCAGGTTGGAGTAGAAGTCGATGAGCTTCTGTGGCTCGGATGCGTGCATCTCGAAGTGGACGACCAGATTGGCCATGGCGGCCTCCTTTCTGAACGCGGCCTGGGGACCACGAGTATGCACTCGGGCGTCGTGGGGCGCTCAATGTGGACGCCTCAACACGGGTCCACGATTAGCGCCCTATCCGCATGACCGGCGCCCCGATCGTCGAGGTGGAGGACTCGCGGCTCGATCGTTCCATTGTGCTGCGGCCGCAAGGGGCTTGCGCGGGTCCGCGCACGTGACGGGCGCCATGCTCCGCGTTGATCGCGGACAGCCAATGGGTCTGATGGCTTCGCCTATCCGGACCCTTATCCATCCTGCTTCATGTGTCTCATGCGTCTCTTCTCGGTACTCGCTGAACGCGGCTGAGACGTATGAGACGATTCACAGGGAATCCGGTATGCGGTACCAAGTCTCATCTAGCCCGATTCTGAGCACGAGTCGGGCCTCCGCGCTCCCGCTGTACCCTCATTCGTACCCTCATGACTCGCGCGCCTCGGCGTAGGGTTAAGGAGTGAACGAGGTCGAGCTCGCGCACTCCTCCGTGAGCACGCTT
>JAPSGM010000257.1 GCA_031177555.1 Chloroflexota bacterium | reverse complement strand
TTTCGCTGGCCGGCTCGAACCCGACGGTCGGCACCTACGGTGACACGAAGACGTTCTCGGCCACCCTGACCGGCGCCAGCCCGGTCTCCGGTCGTCCGGTGCTCTTCTCGCTCGGTGGCGTGACGCGCGTCGGACTGACGAACGGCAGCGGTGTGGCCAGCGTCCAGATGCCGATCAACTCCGTGCCGGGCACGTACTCGCTGGTGGCCAGCTATCCCGGGGACGCGGATGCGCTCCCATCGGCAACGAGCGCGGCGTTCACGGTGAACAAGACCGCCACGTCGCTCACGCTGACGGCCGTGTCGCCGAACGTGACGCTCGGCGCGGACAGCGGTATCGTGGCCAAACTAGCCGACGCCTCCGGCGCGCCGCTCCTGGAGCGGACGATCATCTTCACCGTCACCGGGTCGTCCGGCACGGTGCAGCGCGCGTCGATCACGAACTACGCCGGCGAGGCCCGGCTCGGCACGCTTCCGCCGGCGGTGGGCAGCTACACGGTGCAGGCCTGCTTCAACGGCCCGTTGGAAGGCGCTGGCAGCCCTCCGGCGTGCGCGACGCTGACGCTGAACGACGCCACGTTCCGGCCGTCGGGCGCCCAGACGAGCGTGAACCACGTGTGGCCGTTCAGCGGATTCCTCGAACCGGTTATGGACCTGCCCGTGCAGAACGTCGTGAAGGCCGGCAGCACGGTCCCGATGAAGTTCTCGCTCGATGGCAACCACGGACTGGGGATCTTCGCCTCCGGCTGGCCGAAGGTGATCTCCACAAGCTGCAACTCGGCGAACGAGACGAACCCGATCGCTCCTTCGGAGACGACGAACACGAGCGCCGGGCTCCGCTACGACGCGGTCGCCGGCTATTACATCTACGACTGGCAGACGGCGAAGAAGTGGGCCGGCAAGTGCTTCCTGTTCGAGATGAAGCTCGTCGACGGCTCGGTCCGGCAGGCCTGGTTCAAGTTCAACTAACGGGGCGTCGCTAGACTCGGGTTCGTGGCCGACGAACCCGAGCTGCGCTGCCCGTCCTGCACAACCGTCGCGCGATCAGGCGATCGCCACTGCGGCGCGTGCGGCACGGCCCTGTCCGCGGAGGCCGCCCAGAGCGAGATCCGGCGACAGGTCACGATCGTCACCTCGGACCTGAAGGGCTCCACCGCCCTCGGCGAGCGGCTCGACCCCGAGTCGCTGCGCGAGGTGATGACCACCTACATCGACGAGATGCGCGCCGTCTTCGAGGGGCACGGCGGGACGATCGAGAAGATCATCGGCGACGCCATCGTGGCCGTCTTCGGGCTTTCCACCCCGCGCGAGGACGACACGCTGCGCGCCGTCGAGGCCGCCGCCGAGTCGCAGCGGGCACTGGTCAGCCTGAACGATCGCCTGGAGCAGACGTGGGGCGTGCGCCTGACAGTGCGCACCGGCGTGGCCTCCGGCGACGTGGTGGTCGGCGAGGCGAGCGCGGGACAGCACGTCCTGACCGGCCCCACCATCGCCATCGCCACCGCCATGGAGCAGAGCGCGCCCGCCCAGGAGGTGCTGCTGGCGGAGTCGACCTACGCCGTCCTGGGCGACCGCATCGATGTCGAGCCGATGGGCGCGGTGCGGCCGAAGGGCGGCAGCACCGAGATCGCGACGTACCGGCTCGTCGCCGTCCCGGAGCACGTCGCAACCGCGACCGCGACCGGGGCCGAAACGATCGGCCGCCTGTGCCAGACCTGCGGCGACGACAACCCGGAGTCGCATCGCTTCTGCCGCACGTGCGGCGCCGAGCTGCGCGAACGCGCCGCGGTGCGCGACACGCGCAAGACGGTCACCGTCGTCTTCGCCGATCCGAAGCCGACCACGGCCGATGGCTCGGCACCGTCGGCGGAGGGGCTGCGCGACGTCATGTCGCGCTACTTCGGCGGCATGCAGCGCGCCCTGGAGGGCCACGGGGCGACGGTCGAGAAGTTCATCGGCGACGCGGTGATGGCGGTCTTCGGCCTGCCCGTGCGTCACGAGGACGATGCGCTGCGCGCCGTCCGCGCCGCGGCGGACATGCAGCGGGCCCTACCGGAGCTGAACGCGGCCTTCGAGGCGGAGCACGGCATCACGCTCCAGAACCACATCGGCGTGAACACCGGCGAGGTCGTGGCCGGCGACGCCAGTCTGGGGCAGCGGCTGGTGACCGGCGACACGGTGAACGTCGCGGCGCGCCTGGAGCAGGCGGCCGGGGCGCGCGAGATCCTGCTTGGTGACCTCACCTACCGCCTGGTGCGCGATGCGGTGGAGGTGGAGGCGGTCGAGCCTCTCACCCTGAAGGGCAAATCCGACCCCGTGCCTGCCTACCGGCTCGTGAAGGTGAGCCGGGTGGGCGACGCGGTGCGGCGGCGATCCGACACGCCCATGGTCGGCCGCGAGGAGGAGCTGTCGGCCCTGGCGGCGCTCCTGGCGCGGGCGGTGGACGAGCGGGTCTGCCGGATGGCGACCGTGTTCGGCGACGCGGGGGTCGGCAAGACGCGCCTCATCCGCGAGTTCACGACCGCGGCGGCCAGGGAGGCGCTGGTGATCCATGGCCGCTGCCTGCCCTACGGCGACGGCATCACCTTCTGGCCGCTGCGCGAGGCGGTGCGCGAGGCGGCCGGCATCGGCGCCGAGGACGGCATGGAGGCCGCCCTGGCCCGGCTGCACGCCCGCGTGCCCGAGCGGGCGGTGGCCGACCGGCTGGCATCGGTTATCGGCCTGTCGCAGGAGCCGTTCCCGGTGCCGGAGGTCTTCTGGGGGGCGCGCAGCTTCCTGGAAGGGTTGGGTCAGGAGAGGCCAGTCCTGCTGGTGATCGACGACATCCACTGGGCGGAGGCGACCTTCCTCGACCTCGTGAAGCACCTGGTCGAGGCCGTGGCCGGCGCGCCGGTGCTCGTCCTGTGCTCGAGCCGGCACGAGCTGCTGGAGCGCAACCCGGAGTGGGCGACGGACGGGGGCAGCCTCCGCCTGGTCCTCTCGCCCCTGACCGAGGCTGATGCCGGACGCATCGTCGAGGGCCTGCTGGGCGGCACCGGCATCGCGCCGGCGGTGCAGGCGCGCATCGTCCAGGCCGCGTCCGGCAATCCGCTCTTCGTGGAGCAGCTGCTCTCGATGCTGCTCGACGAGGGCGCGCTGGTTCGGGAGCAGGACCGATGGATCCAGGTCGGCGACCTGGCCCGTCTCGACGTCCCGCCCACCATCAAGGCCCTGCTGGCCGCCCGGCTTGACCTCCTCGACCACGAGGAGCGCGGGGTGATCGAGCCGGCGTCCGTGGTCGGCCAG
>JAPSGM010000256.1 GCA_031177555.1 Chloroflexota bacterium | reverse complement strand
ACCGCCGTGCCGGCGGAGCGCGTCGCGGACGAGCTTGTGGTGCAGGTGGACGAGGTCGCGCCAGCCCTGATCGCCCAGCTCGGCGGCGTGCTCGGTCGATCCCACGATATCCGTCATCAGGACGGTGGTCAGGAATCGGTCGCTCGGGCGCGCCCTGCTCGGCACGTGCTAAGTGTGCACGCCCGTCAATACCCGGCGCGGCATGGCCTGAGCGTCCCTCTGTGGGTAGATGCCGAAACCGCGCCCGGTGAGGCTCGCGAATGCGCGAGCGAGGCATGTCGGCTCCCCGTGGAGGGCGGGGACTCAGGACAAATTGGCCACGCGCAGATAGCGCTCGGGCGGGTCGCCATCGCGGACGGGCGGCGGTGATAAGGGCTCCAAAAAGGGCTCCACGGACATGCGGTACCGGGATGAAACACAACATCTGGTGGTCAACTCGTGCGTGAACCACCAGATGTATAGGAGAGTTGGTACCGCATACCGGATTCCCAGTGAAACGTCTCATGTGTCTCAGCCGCGTTCACGGGAGTAGACGCATGAGACACATGAGACGCATGAGACAGGACCCATAGGGTTCAGATAAGGAGCTCGTCGAGGACGCCGACGATCGGGAGGAGATCCCGCTCGGCATGCTGCCGCGTGGCGATCGCTACGTCGTGCCCTCCTGACCGCATGCGGGCGCGCGCGGCTACTTCATCCGTGATGCCGGCGGCGGCGTCTCCGCCCTGCACGTCCTCGGCCGCTACGCCCCCCGCACCGGCTGAGAAGACGCGACTCCGTCAAGCGGCGTAGGCTGGGTGTGGACCTGCGGCCGATGCGGACGCGCCGGCCTGGGCAGGAGGATGGCCCATAGCCAGACTCTCCCAGCCTGAGGTTCACGAATGCCCCGTCCATCCGCCCGGCGACTGCTGCCCGTCGTCCTCGTCTACCTGCCCGTCCCCATCGTTGGCGCCGTCCTGTCGGCGCTCTGGAACGTCGGCGCCTCGCCGGAGGGAGGCGGGGCTGACATGTTCTTGCTCGGGACCGCGCTCACCCCGCCGCTGTTCCTGCCGGCGATCCTCGTGGCCGCCGCCCATGCCGCGCGGCGCGACGGGCTGACCGGGCGCATCGGCGCCGGGTTCGCCTCGCTCGTGGCGCTTGCGTTCTTCGCCGGGAGCACGGCCAACCTGGCGAACGACTTCGCCGCGGCCGAGGCGGCCGGCACGCCGCTGGCGCTGACTGCCGGGATGGCGGCCATCCACCTGGCGCTGGCCCTCACGGTCCTCTACAACGCGGTGCCCGCTGTCCTCGGCCGCGCAGCAGGCCCGGACGGCCTGGGCGCGATCGAGGCCTGAACGCTGGAGCCCGATGCCGTACACCGCGCGGGGGCTACCGCCCTTCGGCCTCCGCCGCCCGTGAGGAGATGAAGGTCTCGATCACTCGTGATCGAGGCGTGAGGTGATGAAGGCGCGCCCGGGCCCGCGCAGTCGATCTGCCCGCACTTGCGACCTCAGGGCCGGACCCAGACGCGTCCCCTGCGGCCCGGGCGATCTCGCAGAGGGCGCGTCCGGTGACGACGGAACCGAGCCGACCACTGGCCGACGGAAACCTCGGTCCAGTGGCTCGTCACGACCTCCAGAACGTCAGCGAGCAGCGTCACCGTGGGGTCGTCGGAGGGCACGAAGGAAGGAGCACGCCGAACCGCCTGCGAGATGGGGCGACGCGATCCCGTCAGGCGCCAGACCGGTCAGAACGAAGTCATCGACAGGGCTTTCGGCCGAGGCCGCCTCGATTCTGTCCTTCCGCTTGAGCTTTGCCTTAGACGCCATTGGTTGTTCCGCGCGACCCATGATGCTTCTTCTCGTTCCCGCCGTCCGCTATCACCGACAGCCTACCCGGGAAGCCGGACGCGCGCGATTGACCTGGTCACGTCGAGTTCTCGCCTCAACCGGCTTGTGGGCGCCGGAGTCGGGTTGCCCGAACCGTGGCACCCGTATCCGGTCGGGTCAGGTGAAGAGGGTGAGCCGATGATGGGGTGGGGCGACCAGGGCTATGCGGGAGAGGTCTCCAACCCTCGTTCCGGCGCACGACGCGACCTCGACGTAGAAACCACCAGCAGCAAGGCGACGTGGAACAGGGCAGTCGAGATCGACTCGAACTGCTGAATGTAAAACGCCAGCACGTCAGCCAGCGTGAGCGCAACGATGAGGCCGCGGAATGCGAAACGGAAGCCAGACTCGCGGCGACCACTGAGGCTCAGCACCGCGCCGGCCAGCAGCATCGATCCCGCAACCCCCTCCGCCACCAGATGCGCCAATCGCCACACCAGCGGCGCAGTCTCTTCGGGGCGAAAGCCGTGGGCCATCGCGATCAGCGTGAGGACCAGTACGGCAATGGCGTTGACACCGGCCAGAAAGAGCGCGCTACCAACCACGGCGCGCACGCCACGCCCGCCGATCCAGCGACGACGTCGGCGCAGCCATCCCAGGCGAACGGCATCCCAAGCAGTACGGCGGCGCGCGGCGGTGGAGGCCTCTGAAGCAAGGTAGCGATGCATTGCCGAAGCGAGCAGTCGCTGGGCCTCTGTCTCCCCTCCGGAACGAGCGCGCTCAAGCTCTTCGAGCAGTTCACGCCGCTCTGTCCGCTGTAGGTCGCCGACTACCGCCTCTTCGAGCCCTTCCAGGGCCGACAGGAGATGACCCTTAGCGTCACCCGGCCGTCGCCGCCGAATTTGCAGCCACGCAAACACCGAAATCATAAACGACGCGTAGATGAGCGGTGCGGCGACCGGGTAAAAGTAATCGTTCCGCTCGGTGATGAACTTGCCCACCTCATCGATGAACAACCCCATGCCGACCCCGGACAGAAGAGCCGAAATCAGGTACGCCGTTCGACCAGCCATAGCTAGTGGTAGCAGGGCGGCGGCGTATAGCAGCAGGCCGCCCCATAGGGCGTGCGCGACGTGCAGGTCGCCGGCGGCCAGTTTCGGGTACCCCGCCAGGTCGAGCAACCACCGCGTCACGATCACCGTGCTGGCAAAAGCCACGAGGACCACGAGGACGTAACGATACCCATGACGCCGGGGCACTGGATAACGCCAGAATGATGTGGTTTGCACAGCTGGGACCTTAGGTGCTGCGTAGGGGTCGGCGGGTCCTTGAGCAGCAGTCATCGCAGAAGTGGTCGAGCGATTCGCCGAGGTGCCCGCCGTGGAACATCATCGACCTTGTTGGTTTGCCCGGCGGTTCTTAACGACTGGCGCGCGGTGACCCGGAGGAAGAGCACCGAATCGATTTGACGCATCCGA
>JAPSGM010000255.1 GCA_031177555.1 Chloroflexota bacterium | reverse complement strand
AAGCACGCCGCGTTCCGAGTCGGGGATTTTGCTGCCGGGAGCACATTTCCGGCCGCGGCGGGGCCATTCGCGCCGCAACTTCGCAGTTTGATGCTCCAGACGAAAACGGCCGAAGTCGGCCGAGACGCCGAATGGCTGAAACACAGGAAGGGCCGCGGGCGACCGGAGCCGCCGCGCGGCCCTATCGGGCTCCCGAGAACGTGCCTAGGCGGCCGTGCCTCGGCGGGCGATCATCTTCCAGGCGAACACGACGATGATCGCGCCGACAATCGCGGCGATGATCGTCCCAATGGTGAAATTGTCCATGTAGTTCTCGCCGGTGATCTGCCCGATCAGGAAGCCACCCACAATTGCGCCGACGATGCCGGCGATGATGGCTCCGAGCCAGCCGTAGCCCTCGTCACCGGGAACCACCATGCCGGCGATCCAGCCGGCGATTGCCCCCACGACAAGCCACGCAATGATGCTCATAAAACCTCCCAATCCTCGGTGATGACAAAAAGTTGTCGCCACCGTGGCTACGGCATATTCCATGCCGAGCTAGGTCGCCGGGCGAAGGACCTCGGTCACCGCAGGACGCGCCCGCGGAGGCGGGCGCCGTCGTTCACTCGGAGGCGGCCCACATGATGGCGCCGCAGACCACCAGGCCCCAAACGAGCCCGATGAAGGCGGCGGTCCCCTCGGGGCCCTCGCCGCCCTCGGTGGGCAGGAAGGTGTCGATCAGGAGCAGGCCCACGACCATGTAGCCGAGCCAGAGCACGGTCATCACCGAGGCGAAGATGGTCTTGCGCGTGCGATCGCTGCTCACGGGCGTGGCTGCTCCGGCTGGCGGTTACGTTCGACGCTTGGCATCCTAGCAAATGGCGCTCGCCGCACTCATCCGGCCGTGGCGGAGAGGCGGGCCCGCTCGGGAACGCGGTGGAAGAGGGCCGGGTCCGCTCGGCCGGGGAGCGCGCGGATCTTGGCAGCAGCAGCGAGGCCTAAGGTCACGTCCGCGTCCGTTCCTTCCGTGCGAAGCACGATGGTCCCCAGGTGATCAGCGACCTCCAGGACGTCGAGCACCGCGCCGGGACGGATGCCGTGGTCCTGCAGGAAGGTGAGCAGGCGTGCGTCCTCCTCGGCCTCCTCGGTCACCCGCAGGATGGTGACCTGGCCGCCGGCCGATGCCTCGCTCAGCGGGAGCCCCGCCGGGCGTTCGGCGGTGCGGCCGTCGCGCGGGATGGGGTTGCCGTGCGGGCAGGTAGGCGGCCGGCCCAGCAGCAGGTCGATCCGGTCCGTGACCCGCTCGGACAGCGCGTGCTGGAGTTGGTGCGCCTCCTCGTCCGCCTCCGCCCAGCCGAGCCCCACGACCTCGGTCAACAGCCACTCGGCCAGCGCGTGGCGGCGGAACGTGCGCTCCGCGGCCGTCCTGCCGGCATCGGTCAGCTCCAGCTGGCGCGTGGCCTCGTCCACGGTGAGCAGCCCCTCGCGGCCGAGCCGGTTGACCATCTCCGAAACCGTGGCGGGGCTGACCCGCAGCCGCTCCGCCAGCCGCGCGGCGATCACCGGCTGCCCCTCGCCATGCATGTAGCGGATGGTCATCAGGTACTCGGCGGCCGCATCCGTGGGCTGCACCTGGGCGAGCTGGTCGGCCATGGGCCGATTCTACCGGCGCCCTACCGATCGGTCGCGCGGTACACCAATGCATTGCCGTTTGGCAGGGAGAACGTCAGCCGGTCGCCGTCCACCGCCGCCAAGAACCCCTCCAGGACCTCGATGACGTGCCGGTCCTGGGCCTCGAGGTCGGTCGTGCACGCGCCGTCGGCCCGGAGGTCGGTGGGGACCAGCTGGTCGCCGCTCACCACGTACCTGCCCGAGAGCTCGCGGCAGCCAGTCGATCCCGTGAGCCCCAGGTCCTCGTCCAGCATCAGCCACGCGTCGCCCTGGACCGATGAGACGGCGTCCCCGCGGATGAGGGACTCGAGCGTCCAGCGCGTGCCGCGCAGCTGGGCGTCCGGGACCGGCGGCAACCGCTCGAAGACGAGCTGGGTCCCGTCGCCGGTGAGCGTCAGCACGTCGCCGTCGCGCTCAACCTCGCGCACGGCCGCCAGGGCGGCGTGGTAGGCGGCCTCGGCGGTCATCATCGGCTCGGCGCAGGCCATCTCGGTCATGCCCATGACACCGAGGCTGATGGATCCGTCGTCGTCCAGCTCGAAGCGGCCGCCGTAGTGGTTGCACGCCTGCCCGCCCAGCTCGCGCTTCCCGGCGTCGACGATGAGGGTGATCCGGTGGTCGTCGGGCACCAGGATGTCGCCGTCCGGACCGCTCCCGTGGCGCAGCAGCCACGCGCCGGCAAGGTCCGGTGGACCGCCGCTCGGCTCCGGGCTGGCGCTGCCTCCGGCCCCCGTGGCGAAGCGCGCGCACGCCGTGACCAGGATGATCGTCATGAGCAGACCGGCCGTCGTCTTCACGGTCTCTGGACGCCGCCGGGCACCCGATCGTTCCCGCCGCACGGCATTAGCGCGCCTTCTTGATCGATGCGCCAACTCCAGGGCGCAAAACGTGGGCAGGTCGGGCTTGATCGGGCCGGTCGCCGGGTCCCCAGGGCGGAAGGGGAGCTACTCCTCCCCGGTGCCCGTCTGCTCGCGGATGGTGCTCACCACGCCCGCATCGGCGAGCGTGGTGGTATCGCCCAGGGGCCGCTCCTCGGCGATGTCGCGCAGTAGACGGCGCATGATCTTGCCCGAGCGGGTCTTGGGCAGGTCCGGCGTGAACAGGATCTGCTTGGGCCGCGCGAACTTGCCGATCATCTCCGCCACGTGCTCGCGCAGCTCCGCGGCCAGCTCGTCCGACGCATTTTGGCCGGAGCGCAGGATCACGTAGGCGAATATCCCCTGGCCGGTGATCGGGTCGGAGCGGCCGACCACCGCCGCCTCGGCGACGGCCTCGTGCGAGACGAGCGCCGACTCGACCTCCGTGGTCGAGATGCGATGCCCGGACACGTTCATGACGTCGTCCACGCGGCCCAGGAGCCAGTAGTACCCCTCCTCGTCGCGCTTGCAGCCGTCCCCGGGGAAGTAGCGGCCCGGGTAGCGCGACCAGTACGTCTCCTCGTAGCGCTCGGGGTCGCCGTAGATGCCGCGCAGCATGGCCGGCCACGGCCGATCCAGGGTCAGGTACCCGCCGCGTCCCAGCGGCACCGAGCTGCCGGCCTCGTCGACCACGTCGGCGCTCACCCCCGGGAAGGGGAAGGTGGCCGATCCCGGCTTGAGCGTGGTGATCCCCGGCAGCGGCGTGATCATGATCA
>JAPSGM010000078.1 GCA_031177555.1 Chloroflexota bacterium | reverse complement strand
GAAGGCCACCGAGACCAGGCGCCGAATCATGCGTCTCCCCACAGCGTCTCGGGTGCCGTGGAACATCCCCCGCGACCGGCCGAGATGGGGAGTGTATGTGGTCGTTGCCCGATGTCAACGGCTGCCCCGGACGTCGATGGTCGTCACCCCGGTCAGGACATTCACCGTGACGGTGACGTCATCGATGATGTCCGAGTTCCGCAGCAGGTTGTTCAGCGAGTTGTTGAGAACGTCGATGTCGGCATTCCGCAGCAGGTTGTTCAGCGAGTTGTTCAGAAGGCTGATGTCGATGTCGCAAGCGTTGACGCCGATCGGAACGTTGGCCTGCACCGCCGCGGCAATCAGCGCCGCGAGGCCGGCCGCTCCACCGGCGGTTCCCTGCTCGACGCTGCAGTCCGTCTGCGCGCCGCCGGAGCGGTCAACCCGGCAGTCAGACCCCGGCCAGCACGAACGGAAGTAGTCGCTTCTTCATGATGCTCCCCTCTTTGTGCCCACTCGCCCGCGTTTGCAGGGCGATGCCCTGCCAGGAGGTTGCAGCGTCCATGCCATAAGGCGGTGAATCGCGAACCGGCGTCGGCTGAACGGAGCGACTACCGCCCGTCCGCGGGTGTTGTATCCGGCTTCCCCGCGGGAACCGACTCGCCGGCCGATAGTACTACCGCTCGGCGGCTTCTCGGCAAGGCGCATGTCCGGTTAGCGAATCAACGGGGAAACCTTCGGCATGGAGACCGAGATCGGGATAGTTCGCGAACTGCCCCTGGAGGCGTTCGAACGACGAGCGATCCAGGCACGTGAAGGAACCGTGGTCCCGCGCGACGCCGACGCCAACCATGTTCACGTCTAGCTCGAAGTACACCGCCTTGGCCGCGTTCCGGCAATGGACGTCGAGCGCCTACCATGCCGCCCATGGAGAGCTGGAGCGTATTCGCGGCTGCGGAGCCTGCCATGGCCGAGAAGGGCCGTGACCTTCTCTACCAGCGCGGCGACGGGGAGGGATTCCTCACCACCGTGGCGGCCAACGGGATCCCCAGGATCCATCCGTTGAACGTGGGAGTGGTGGACGGGCGGCTCCTCGTCTTCGTCCAGGACCACTCGGCCAAGGCCCGTGACCTGGAGTCGAACACGCATTACGCCCTGCACGCTCACCAGGATCCGGAACGGCCCCACGAGTTCCTGGTGAGGGGCGAAGCGCGCCTGGTCGGTGACGCTGCCGTGCGCGAGGCCGCGGCACGCGACTGGTTCTTCACCGTGCGCCACTCGTATCCGCTGTACGAGCTGCTCATCGGGCACGCGTTGCTGGGCGAGCGAGACAGCGCGAACGACTGGCCGCCACGCTATCGGTCCTGGCGGAGTGGCCGCTGATCAGAAGCCGGACCAGCGCGGTCCCTCCGCGGGCCGGTCCTCGAGCGGCGGCAGCCGGTCCCTGACGTACGCGACGAACGGCGCCATTTCGGCGGCCAGCAGCGCGACGTCGTTGGTGGAGGCCCGGCCATCGTAGGCCCGCAGCGCGGCATTCACGGCTGCGTGCCATCGTGCGGGAAGCTGCTCCAGCGACCAGGTGCCTGCGGCGCGCTTGGAAATGACCACGCTGCGGGTCTCGAGCGCGTGGAGGATGCGGCTGCCGTTCAGGATCGCGTAGGTGGCCTCGTACGGATCCGTGTCGCGCTCGGCGACGTGGCGCTCGATGTGCTCCAGCTCACGGTTGAGCTCGCCCTCGAGCTCGGCCCAGGTCGGGGCCGGCACGATCTCGTTCGGCGCCGGGCCGTGGATGGGCGCGTACCGCCCGGCGAGCCATTGTGCCCGATGGATTGCCCACGAGGTGTCCCGCCGCCCTTCGCGGAACGCGTGGCGCGGAGGGTCCTGGCGGCGGGCGTCACCGGCGAGCACGTACCACGCGTCCCACTCGACATCGTGGTCGCCGGCGATGGCGTCGTGCGCGTCCAGGATCCGTCGCGCGGCCTCCTCAGTGGGCTCGCGGGAGACGATGACGTACGTATCCAGGTCAGCCGCGTGGGGCAGGTCGCTGACGGAGGCCGTCCCGCCGTGTGCCCAGATCGCGACGAGGTCGTCGCCGAGGATGTGCCGCAGCTCGTCGCGGAGGGAGAGCCACGCCGTCCGCGCGACGCTCGGGAGCTCGTCCGGCGGGATCCCTGCCATCGCGGCAGCATAGCCCCAGAAACCGCGGCACTCAGGAGGGAGCGGGGAGGCGGGGGAGGGTCAGTCGTGGCCGACGCGGCTGATCTCCACCTCGATCTCGTCGCCGACGGCGGCGCCGGCCGACTTCATCATCGCCTTGCTGATCGAGAGGGCGAGGCGCCCGCCGCCGGCCGGCATAACGTTCGACGTGAACTCCGCGCCGCCGATCGTGCCGTGCACGCGCTGCTGCTTCAGCCCGCCCAGCGTGGCGACGTGCTCCGCGGGCACGTCGATCACGGCCAGCCCGCCCTGCTTCTCCGGATTCCAGTAACGGATCGGCGTTCGGAAGCGAATCGTGTCCATGCTGGCAAGCCCCGGCGCGGCTACGGCCAGATGGCGATGATGACCGCGACGATCACCAGGCCCAGCGCGTGGTAGGTGCCGTTGATCGCGAACCACAGCCACGGCTGCGGCTTGTTCGGGTCGAAGCTGGCATCGACGAACGTGTGGGCCAGAGAAAGGCCGATGCCCAGCACCAGCCCGAGCAGGATGCCCTCGGCCAGCTCATCGGTGCCCGTCGCCGCGGCGAGCAGGCCAACCGCGATCGCCATCACGATGTAGGCGACCAGCGGCACGACGTAGGTCATCGCGCTGGCCTGGGGTGGCGTGCGGGATTCGTCCCAGCCGATCGAGCGCTGCCAGGGACGGGCGAAGAGCATCGGGGAGTACCACAGCGCGCCGAGCGCGAAGTACACGAGGGCTGCGACGATGACGGCCAGCCAGTTCAGCTGGCCAAAGTCGAGCATCATTCTTGGGGCCTCACCTCAGGATGGATTGTGCCGACGAGCGAGGCCATCCTAGCGCTTGCTCGCTCCCGCGGTGTCTTCGAGCCGGCACACGCGCGTTACGAGGCGGAGTCCCAGAGCTGGCGCACCTCGATCGGCATGCCGATGGCGGCCGAGGTTCTCGAGGCCCAGTCCATGGCATGGTCACGATCGGGCGCCTCGATGATGTAAAACCCGCCGATGACCTCCTTTGATTCGACGAACGGTCCGTCGGTGGTCACTGCCCGGCCATCGGTCGTGCGCACGACGACCGCACGCTCCGGACCTTCCAGGCGGGCGCTGAAGACGAGCGCGCCGGCCGCCCGCAGGTCCTGCTCCAAACTCGCCACGCGCTCATGGCCCTGGCGTGCCTGGTCCTCGGACATCTGATCGGGGCGGTCATCCATGCCGACGTGCACGGACAGGAGGTATCGGGCCATCAGGGTGTTCTCCTCGTAGGGGCGGGCGCATCTCGCCGCTCAGGGATACCACGAACGGCCGTCCGCCGAATCGACACCCGGGACCCGGTTGCTAGCATCGGCACATGGGCGGACGCAGATTTGGCGCCGCGGGTTCGCGCCCGGCGACCGTCGACGACATCCACGAGCTCGCCCGGGCGCTGCCGGGCGTGACCGTGACCGGCGAGGGCCCGACGGTGTACCAGGTCAGCCGTCGCAGCTTCCTCTTCTTCCGCAACCCTCGTCCGGACGCCGTCGATCCGCAGACCGGTGAGCGCTACACCGACGTCATCGTCTTCTGGGTGGAATCGGAGCTCGAGAAGGAAGCCATCCTGGCCGATACGTCCCTCCCGTTCTTCACCACGCCCCATTTCGACGGACACCCATCGGTCCTGCTTCGTGGCTCGCGCGCCGGCGAGCTCACTCGCGACGAGCTCGCCGGCTTCGTCGAGGGCGCATGGCTGTCGCGGGCCGGGCCGCGTGCCGTCGCCCGCTGGAGGAGCGAGCGTGAGCTGGCTCCGTAGCGCAACGGGTCCAGCCAGCGGGCGGCTGACCAGACCACGGAGCAGACGGGTGCATGGTTGGAAGCGGGCTCGCTCGCCAGCCCAGCCAGGCCCCGGCTGAGATCGCGCGGGAGGTCCTGGCAGCGGCCCGCAGGAACGCCTCCTCGGTCCGGCCAGCCGCGGGCTGGCTAAGGCGCGCGACGCTGGCGGCACGAATCGTGCGACTCGGGTCCAACGAACGGAGAGCCCGCTCGTGGACGAACAAAAGCTGCGGATGCAACTTCAGATCATTCGAGTGACCTACCGAGCGGAGTCGAAGCGCCTCCCTGCAGACGCCCTCCATTCCCTGCGGCTCCGGGCAGCGGTAATCCTCGAGCGGATTGAAGCTGAAGCGAACGGTGACGCGCGGCTCCTCGGCGAGGTCGCTGCCATCCGCGAGGAGATCGGCCCGGAGGACGTTGGCTAGTCTGGTTCGCCGGCCTAGGCGGTCGCGACCTCACCAAGGGCGCGGTACAGCTCGTCGACCGAGAACGGCTTCAGCAGCACGGTCACGTTGCGCATGGAGCGGAACTCGTCCGCAAGCTGCTCAACGCCCCACTTGTCGGCGGTGCACACCACCGTCGGCACGTCGGACAGATCAGGGCGGTTCCTGACCCAGCGCAGGATGTCCAGGCCCTTCATCTCCCCGCCTCCCAGCCGAAGGTCGATGATGAGGATCTCCGGTTCCGAGGCCTCTATGAGCTCGACCGCGTTGTCGCGGTCGCCGTCAATGAGGGTTGCCGGGTAGTTGGCGTCGTGCAGCAGCTCAGCCATCAGCTCCAGGAAGTCGGGGCTGTCGTTGACGACCGTGATCCGTCGAGGCTCGGGCATGTTCGCGTTCAGGATATCCGGCAGGGCAAGGGCCGTCATCCACCGGGAGGGACCCCGCACCGGCCGCGCTGGCGTCCGTCATGGAGTGGCGGCGGCTTCCCAGCCGTCATACTCGCCGCCTGCGTCCGTGGCCAGCCGCGTGAAGAGCCGGCGCGCCGGCCCGATGGCGTCGCCGTCGACGACCTGTTCGATCGTGGCCAGCACCAGCCAGGGATTGGGGCCCGGCGGGCCGGCAGCGGGTCGCACCTCGCTCCGGTAGCCGCTGCGACGCAGCTCCTCGGCGGCATCGTTGGCCGCCCGTTCGGTGGGCAGGTACAGGTAGTGCCGGACCTCGCGCGGCCGGGTCATGTCGGCGCCGCCCTGGCGCAGCTGCTCGATGACCATCCGGTCGCCGGGATCGACATCGGTGGACGAGCCCGTCGGCTCGGGAGGCCGCTCAGGCTCGGGGTCCTTGGATCCGAAGAGGCGGCGGAACATGCTCAGTCCCTGTACCTCCCTCACCCGCGGCCGAACCTGAGCGACGCGACAATGCGATGAAGCTCGGCGAGCTCGCCCGAATCCGCGTCCGGGAAGTAGGCCGCGTCGACCACCGCGCGCCGCCTCCTCCCGAGGTCGATGATAAAGACCTCGTCGACCTGGCCGGGGCCCTGGTGCGAGCGCGCGTCCCGCCCGCGGGCGGGAGGCCAGCTGCGGAACTCCCCGTCGTCGCATGTGGCGAGATCGAGGTCTTCCGGGACGCTCATGGTCACCATGCGAGCGGTGTGGTCGCCGATCTTGACCGTGCTGGGCCGCGCGTGGCGCATCGGCTGCACGGCCAGCGCCGCAGCCAGCTTTGCGGCGGTGCGTCCCACCGGCTGCACCGCATCTGTCCAGTGACAGGGATCGGCGTAGATCGCCTTCACGACCCAGACCGATACCGACATCGGCGTCCCCTCGTCGGCCGTGGTCCGGGACATGACCGGCCCCTCGGCCTGCCAGCCGGCCGGCAGCGTCGCCGTGACCTGCTGGGGCAGGCCGGGCACGCGGAACTGATGCTCTCCGCCACTCGGCGTGGGGACCGGCGTGGGCGGCGCGGCGGATGGCAGCGATGCGGTCGTCCCGCAGGCGGCGCAGGCGATCGCCAGCACCATGGCCGCCAGCCCCAGGCGACGCGACCTCATATCGATCAGCTTTGATCCCTCCAACGCTCGGATGCGGCGCCGAAGCGTAGTCCGGCGACCGCGGGGCTGCCTATCCTACGTTTGGCCTATCCGACGCTTCCCGCTTTGACAGCGGCTGCTAGGAACGAGCTGACGATCGGAAGGAGGTCTGAAATGAGCGCCGAGGAGAACCTCCAGGTCGCCGAGCGGATCTACGCCCGACTGGAGGCCGATGACATCCCGGGCCTGCTGGAGCTCTGCGGGCCCGCGGTCGAGCTCGTGTACCCGGCCGACGGCCAGCTACCGTACGGCGGTGAGTGGCGCGGCCACGACGGCGTCATCGCCTGGAGCGAGGCCCACGACGCCGCGGAGGAGATCCTGGACTTCGAGGTCCACTCCATGCGCGCCGCCGATGACGACGACGTCCTTGTGGTCGGCCGCTTCCAGGGCAGGGCAAGGCCCAGCGGCCGCGTCTGGGAGACGCGGTTCATTCACCTTCTGACATTCGCGGGTCCTCGTCTCCAGCGCCTGGAAGCCGTCTTCGACACCGCCGCGGCCGTGGAGGCCCACCGCGGTGCCATGTGACTGGTCCGGACTAGACCTCGACCGGGACGGGGTAGACCTCGGTCGCCGGATGGCCGGCGCGCTCGTGGATGCGCTTGATCGCTTCTCTGCTGGGCGCCTCGGAGATGCACCACACCATGCCGGATTCCGGGTCGCCCCAGGCGCGCTGGAAGTCGACGTCCTCCTCGCCCTGGATGTCCAAGTCGGCCTGGTGCGCTTCCTTCAGTGCTTCGGGGGTGATGCCGTGCATGCCGTGGTGAACGTCCATGAACTTCGGCACGGTAAGTCTCCTCTCGTGGTCCGCGGCGCGAGACGGCGCCATCGGCTCCTTTGTACTCCTCGCAACGGCGCTCTGCCAGCTCCTGGCATATCATTGCCGACGCAACGATATCTCGATGCACCGAGGACCGTCCAACGACATGGACTACGACGCTTACGAGCGCGAGCTCAAGGCCGATATCCGGGCGAACGGCCGCCCGACCTCCGGCTTTTCGAGGGCCAGCGCCTCATGGTCCTGACCACCAAGGGGGCGAAGAGCGGGCAGGATCGCCAGGCGCTGGTCAACTACAGCCAGGATGGCGACCGCTGGGTCATCGTGGCATCCAAAAGCGGATCGCCGACGAATCCGGACTGGTACCACAACCTGCTGACCTACCCCGAGGCCAGGGTCGAGGCGGAGAAGGAGGCGTTCCAGATGCGCTCCGCCGAGGTGAAAGGGAGAGGACCGGGACCGCCTCTACGAGCAGCATGCCACCGAGTACCCGCAGTTCCGCGAGTACCCGACCAAGACGGATCGGATGATCCCGGTGTTCGTCCTCCACCGGGTCAGATCGTGATCAGCAACTGGAGAGGCTACAAGTGGGTGGGTAGGGCGCTGAGTCGTAGAGAGGCGTGAGATGGCGAATCCCTGGCGCAAGGCGCGGCCCGAGGACGTGGAGCGGTTCCTGGACGCGATCGACGGGATCGAGGGTCTGGAGCAGCGCAAGATGTTCGGCTTCCCCGCGGCGTTCCTCGGCGGCAACATGGTCGCCGGCCTGCACCAGGACACGGTCATGGTCCGCCTGCCCGATGTCGAGCGCCAGGAGCGGCTGGACGCCGGGTGGTCCCTGTTCGAGCCGATGCCCGGGCGCCCGATGCGCGAGTACGTCGCGCTCCCGGCGGAGACCTTCGCCGACGCCGACGCGACCCGCGAATGGATCGAGCGTGCCGCCGCCTATGTCCGGACGCTCCCGCCCAAGGAGCCGAAGCCGCGCAAGCGCAGCTGACTCGGGCCGGCAGGCTTGGCCCGGCTGATGCTGCCTCGGTGCGTTATGAGGCGCCTGCGCCAGGACGCCGACTGGCTCATCAGCGTCGTCCTTCTCGTCAGCGTCGCGATTACGGCGGTGACCGGCATCATCGCCGACCTGTGGGACC
>JAPSGM010000254.1 GCA_031177555.1 Chloroflexota bacterium | reverse complement strand
CCTCGGCGCGGCCGCCTTCGACGAGCTGGCCGAGCGGGCGACGCGCGCCCGCGCCGAGGCGTCACGCCTGGCCCCGGCGCCCGAAGGGACAGTCGAGGACGCGCCCGCAATGGAGGCGCCGCAGCCGCGCGTGGGCCTGTGGGGCCGCAGCACGACGCTCGGCAGCGTGGGCCGCATCGTGGAGGTGAGCGGCCGGACCGGACGCGTCACGCTGGAGACCGATGGCCCCCGGGTGGTGGTGCCCGCCGAGGACGTGGAGGTCGTCCCCGAGCCCATTCGCGGACCGACGCCGCGCGACGCGGAGTCCGAGGAGCTGCGCCGGCGGGCGGCGGCTCGCCTCTCGCCCAACCTGGACCTGCGCGGTGAGCGGGTGGAGGCGGCGCTCGAGCGCGTGAGCGCCTATCTCGACGAGGCGCTGCTGGCCGGCCGCGACGAGGCGGTCATCCTGCACGGCGCGGGCACCGGCGCACTGCGTCGGGCGGTGCGCGAGTACCTGGCCGACCACCCGCGCGTCCGCTCGACGCGCTCGGGCCGCCGGGAAGAAGGCGGGGACCAGGCGACGGTCGCCGAGCTCTAGCCGCCCCCCGGCTCCTCGGACTCGGCCGCTTCCGATGGCGACGGGGTCGGCGGGCCGTTCCCCGGCTGCGTGGGCGACGGGGTCGGCTCGGGCGTCGGCGTCGGCTCCGGCGTGGCGGTGGGGGTGGGGGACGGCGACGGGGTCGGCGTGGAGGTCGGGATCTCTCCGGGCGTGCAGCGCTCGGTGGGCGCCAGCGGCGAGTCGAGCGGCGGGAGCGGGAAGCGGTCGATCGCCCCTTCGCGGCCCTGCCAGCGCTCGATCCAGCGATCGTTGGCCGCGTCCCACGTGTCGTGGTGGTCCTCGTAATCGCCGAGGTCCAGGTACACGGCTCCGCCGGCTGCGGGTCCTCGCGGCCGGACTCCGTCTCGAAGTCGCCGCAGCCTTCCTGCCAGATCTTGCCGGTCTCCGCCTCGATGCGGAGGCGGCGGTGCAGGTCGTCCTCCTCGTCGGGCCGGTGCGCCTGGGCGAACAGCTCGGTGATCGTGTCGACGGTGTGCTCGCCGGGGAGCATGCCGCTCAGCGCGTCCACCTCCTGCTCCACGATGCCTTCGGGTCGCTGGAAGTCTCGAACAGGCAGCTCGTTGTGCGTGGCAACCTCGGCCATGTAGTCGTGCCAGATGAAGGTCGGGCCATCGGCGGCGAAGACGTCCGCGATGGCGGAGAAGTCGCTGTTGCCGACCCACACGCCGGTCACGATGGCGCCCTCGGGCTCGTTGGGATCCTCGGGCGGCGCCAGGAAGCCGAAGGCCTGCAGGTCGCGGAAGTCATTGGTGGTCCCGGTCTTCAGGGTCGCCGGGCGCCGGCCCTCATCGGTGGTGAGCTGGAATCGCTCGCCCCAGACCGTGTTCTCGGCAGGGTCGGTGTTGTCGGCCAGGATGTCGGTCACCAGGTACGCCGACTCGGCCGAGATGACGCGCTGCGGCTCCGCCGCGTCCTCGGCGCGGTCGTAGATGACCTCGCCGTTGCGGTCCGTGATCGTCTGGATCATGTACGGCTCGGCCAGGATGCCGCCGTTGGCTAGGGCGCCGTAGGCGGCCGCCAGGTCGAGCTGGTGCACGCCGATGGTGCCCAGCGTCAGCGACGGCACCGCCACCTCGTCCTCCTGGGCGGGGTCCCACTCCAACCCCAGGCGCTCCGCCATCTCGACCACGGTCTCCGTGCCGATCATCTGCTGTGCCTTGGCGACCGGGATGTTGAGCGAGTACTTCAGGGCGTCGCGCACCCGGACTGGGCCCCGCTCGCGGGCATCGGCATTGGGGACCTCGTAGCCGTCGACGATCTCGCCCTCGATGTCCATGATCATCGTCGCCGGGGTGATGGCGCCGCTCTCGAAGGCGGCCGCGTACGTGATCGGCTTGAAGGCCGATCCGGACTGGCGGAAGGCCTGCCCCACCACGTCGAACGCCGGCTGGTGCTCGTCCGTGGACCGGCCGTAGTAGTTCGCGCTGCCGACGTAGGCCAGCACCGCTCCGGTACGGTAGTTGAGCGTGACCAGCGCGTCGTTGTTGATGTTGCGGCCCTGCAGCTGCCTGATCCAGGCCAGCGCGTCGTCGCCGTACTTGTCGACCAGCTGCTCGTCGCTCATCCGGTCCAGGTCGTAGGCGATGCCGGCCCACTTCTCGGCAAAACGCTGGTATCCCTGCCAGTCGAGGGTGGTGGTGATCTCCAGGCCGGCGGTGTCGAGCGCCTCCTCGGTGCCCAGCAGGTCGCGGGCCTCTCGTCGGACGGCGTACACGAAGTGGGGGGCCCGGTACCGCTCCGCTCGCTGCCGCGTCAGCACCAGCCGCTCCTCCAGGGCCGCATCCGCCTCCTCGCGGGTGATGTAGCCCGATGCCACCATGTTGTTGAGCACGAAGCCCTGCGCCATCTTCACGCCGGCGTTGTCGGGCACGACCAGGATCGTCCGGCCGTCGTCGTCCTCCCGCTCGACGGCCTCGGCGGTCGGGTCCAGGCGGCTCGGCGCACGTACCAGCGCCGTCACCATGGCCGCCTCGGCCAGGGTCACCTGGTCGCGCTCGCGGTCGGAGGTGATGTCCTTGCCGAAGTAGGCCTCCACGGCTGCAGCGATGCCGTATGCCCGGTTTCCGTAGTAGACCTGGTTCATGTACATCTCGAGGATCTGGCGCTTGCCCTCGTCGCCGGGGAACGCCTCGCCGACCTCCAGGGCCAGCAGCGCCTCCTTGATCTTGCGCTCCAGGATGCGCTCGGGGTCGGCCATCAGCTCCGGGTCGATGAGCCGGATGCGGACCAGCTGCTGGCAGATGGTGGAGGCGCCCGACACGATGTCGTTGGCCACGAAGTTCTGGTAGGCGGCGCGCACGATGCCCTGGACGTCGATGCACGGGTTCGACCAGAAGCTCTGGTCCTCGGCTGCCACCTGTGCCTCGACCAGGAGCTGGGGGATGTCCTCGAAGGCCACCACCTCGCGGCGCTCGGCGGCGAAGGTGGCCAGCTCGACGCCGTCAGCCGACACGACGCGCGATCCCTCGTCGAGCGCGAAGTCGGCCAGCTCCGACGGGTCGCGCAGCCCATTGGTGTACGACGCGTAGAGGACCAGCAGCCCGAGGAACATGGCGATGGCCAGCGCCGCGAAGGCGCCCATGATGATGATCGGCAGCGCGGCGGGGCCGGCCGGGGCGCGGCCGACGGCTGGACGGGCGCCGGGGAAGTGGCTCGGGGGGCGGCGCGGGTAGCCGCGCGGGGGTGGTCGGCGAGACAT
>JAPSGM010000077.1 GCA_031177555.1 Chloroflexota bacterium | reverse complement strand
CGAGCGACCGTGGATGGAGCGGATCGCCGCCGCGGGGCGCCTGCTCATTCCCGGCTGAGCGGCAGATCGACGCCGTCACGGGCGCCGAGTTGCGGGACGTGACCGTGGTTCACATCTCCCAAGTCGGGAGGCGCCGGGTCGCGGAACGTGACTGTCATTCACATCTCGCGTGTCTCCGGGCTCGGAGTTCCGGTATGTGAATGCTGGTCACGTTAAGTACCACAACGGCTCTCGCACGCGTCGGTGAGCCACCATTCCACGCTCGACTCCAGTCATCCGTTGGCGTCGAAAGGCGGCGCGAGGCACGTAACGCGACTGTCATGCACATCTCGCAAGCCGGGAAGCGCCGACTGCGGAACGTGAATGTCATTCACCAGCAGGGATACGATTCGACAACCATGACAGGAGGAACGCGGATGGCGAAGCTGCGCATCACCCGGCTGGGGCACGGCGGCGTGCTGTACCGGTCCCCGCAGGACAAGTGGGTGTGGGTCGACCGATGGACCACCTCCCCGGACTACGCCGATGAGTACCGCACGCCGGAGCAGGTTGACGTCATCGCGCCGACGCACGGGCACTTCGACCACATCGGCGACGACGGCTCCGACGTGATGGAGCTAGCGGAGGTGGGCGGCCAGCTGATCGGGAGCCACGAGATGAGCATCTACTTCATCGGCAAGGGCATCGAAGGTGCGGTCGGCATGAACAAGGGCGGCACCTTCGACGCCGCCGGCATCGGTTTCACCATGGTCCACGCCGAGCACTCGGGCGGCGCCACCCTGACCGGCACGGATCCGGCCGTCACCCGCGACCTGGGCTGCTGGGGCTGGCTCATCAAGTTCGAGGACGGCACCCGCGTCTATCACTCCGGCGACACGGACCTGTTCGGCGACATGGCGCTCGTCAGGGACCGATGGGCCCCGTCGGTCGCGGTCCTCCCCATCGGCGGCCACTACACGATGGGCCCGGCCGATGCCGCCCGTGCGGTGCAGCTCTGCGGCGCGCGCACCGTCATCCCGGTGCACTACGGCACCTTCCCGGTCCTGGCCGGGACACCTGACGAGTTCGCCGGCCAGACCGATGCGACCGTGGTGGCGCTGCAGCCCGGGGAGACCTGGGAGGCCTAGGGCGTGACCACGGTCAGGGTCGCGCTCGAGGCAGGCGCCAGGCGGACGTTCGCCATCGCACTCGACTGGCCCGGCTGGGCCCGCAGCGGCAAGGGCGAGGAGGAGGCGCTCGCCAGGCTGGCCGAGTATGCGGCACGCTATGCCAAGGTCGCCGGCGAGCCCGACCTTGCCGGCGCGACCTTCGAGGTCGTCGAGCGGCTGCTCGGCGGCTCCGGCACCGACTTCGGCGTCCCGGGCACCACGGCAAAGGCCGACGAGCGGCCGCTGACGCCTCGCGACCTACAGCGCGAGCGGCGGCTGCTGGAGGCCGCCTGGAAGGCGTTCGACTCCTCGGCGCGGCGCGCCCGCGGAAAGGAGCTGCGGGCCGGGCCGCGCGGCGGCGGCCGCGGCCTGGACAAGATGCAGGCCCACGTCCAGGAGGCCGAGGAGGCCTACCTCCATCAGCTGGGCAGCCGGCGGCCCAGGCCGCCCGCGGACGGGCAATCCGCACGGACGAGGCAGGTCCGAGCGGCCGTCCTGGCGGCGCTCGACGCGCGCGCCCGGGGCGAGGAGCCGCCGAATCCCAACGCGGTGCGGAAGCCGTGGACCCCGCGCTACTTCGTCCGCCGCTCGGCATGGCACGCGCTCGACCACGCCTGGGAGCTGGAGGACCGCGTTCTCTAGGCCCCTCGGCCGAGGTACGAGAGGTCGAGCGGCCGAGGCCGCCTGCCGAACGCGCGCTCGTAGGCGTCCAGGTCGGTGTAGTTCGGCCGTTGCAGCGAGCTGATCTGGTCGTGGCTGACCGGGAAGGCGGGCAGGAGGCGGTCGGTGACCGCGGTGAGCGCGCTCAGCAGGGGGATCGGCAGGCCGAGCTTCAGGCGGCGCATGCCGGTGGCCGACATGACCCGGTCCACGATCTGGCGATAGGTGACGTGCTCGGGACCGCCCAGCTCCAGGACCGATCCCGCCCGGTCGGGCTCGACCAGGCTGCGCTCGACGGCGATGGCCAGGTCCTCGACGGACAGCGGCTGGAACCGGGTCCGGCCATCGCCGGGGATGGCGATGATGCCTGGGGACCACCACTTAAGCGTGACCCTGACCAGGTTGAAGAACCCGTCGCCCTCCCCGAAGAGCAGCGATGGCCGCAGGACCACCCAGTCCAGCCCGGACCGGCGGACGATCTGCTCCCCGCGCCACTTGCTGTGCAGGTAGCGCAGCTTGGGGTCATCCGCCACGCCCAGGATCGAGACGTGGACCAGCCGCCGCACGCCGGCCGCGTGGGCGGCGTCCACCACGTGGCGCACGCCACCGACGTTGACCGCCTCGAAGCGGCGCCCGCCGGACTCGCGCGGGATGGCGACCAGGTGGACCACGCCGTCCACCCCGGTGAGCGCCGCGCCCAGGCCGTTGGCGGTCTCGACGTTGGCGGCGAGCGGGACCACCGCGTTACCCCAGCCGGGTAGCCGGGTGCCCCGGCGCGAGACAGCACGGACCACATATCCAGCGTCCGTCAGCCGGGCCACGACATACCGCCCGACGAAGCCCGTTGCCCCGATCACCGCGACGTCCATGCCTCTATCCTGCGCGTAAAACGTGCTACTGTCAAGTGTCACGTTTCGCGCACGGGCACGTCGGTCATTTGACCGATGAAATCAGGCGTCCGCATCGGTCTAGAATCCCGGCATGCCCCCAGGTGACGAGGTCCTCGTCCACGCACGCGCCCTGACCAAGCGTTTCGGCGACTTCACCGCGGTCGACGCGGTGGACTTCGACGTGCGCACCGGCGAGGCCTTCGGCTTCCTGGGTCCCAACGGGGCGGGCAAGACCAGCACGATGCGCATGATCGCCTGCTCCTCGCCGATCAGCGACGGCGAACTGTCGGTCATCGGCATGGACCCGCGCAGCCAGGCGCCCCGGATCAAGTCGCGGATCGGCGTCGTGCCGCAGATCGACAACCTGGACGCCGAGCTGACGGTGCGCGAGAACCTGCTCATGTACGCGCGCTACTTCGACATCGCCGGCGAGATCGCCGGGCGTCGGGCCGATGAGCTGCTGGACTTCGTCCAGCTCGGCGAGCGGGCGGGCGATCAGGTGGAGCCGCTCTCCGGCGGGATGAAGCGCCGGCTGACCATCGCGCGCTCGCTGATCAATGATCCGGAGCTTGTCATCCTGGACGAGCCGACGACCGGCCTGGACCCGCAGGCCCGGCACCTCGTCTGGGAGCGGCTGTACCGCCTGAAGCAGCGCGGCGCCACCCTGATCATCACCACCCACTACATGGACGAGGCCGAGCAGCTCTGCGACCGCCTGGTGGTGATGGACAAGGCGAAGATCGTGGCCGAGGGCTCGCCGCGCGACCTCATCCAGCGCTACTCGACGCGCGAGGTCCTGGAGATCCGCGTCAGCGACGCTGTGCGCGCCACCCTGAACGGCCGGCTCGAGGACGTCGCCGAGCGCGTCGAGGAGCTGCCCGACCGGCTGCTGCTGTACGTGGGCGACGGCGAGCAGGCGCTGGAGGCCGTCCACGACCGGCAGGTCCCGCTCGAGTCGGCCCTGGTCCGCCGCGCGACGCTGGAGGACGTCTTCCTCCGCCTCACCGGCCGCACCCTGATCGAGTAGCGGAACGGGTGGACCGATGACCGTCAACGCCCTGGCACCCGCCGCCCGCGTCCTGCAACGGAACCTGTGGGTCTACCGCCGCACCTGGCGGGGCAGCATCCTGGGCTCGTTCCTGACCCCGCTCCTGTACCTGACCGCCATGGGCGTCGGGGTCGGCAGCCTGGTGACCGCGGCCGGGTCGCCGGCGTTCGAGGGCTACGAGTTCGTGCATTTCCTGGGCCCGGGGATCCTGGCCGCCACCTGCATGCAGTCGGCGGTCTTCGAGTCGACCTTCCCGGTCCTCGGCAAGATCTCCTGGCGGCGCAACTACGAGGCCATGCTGGCCACCCCGCTCGGCGTGCCGCACCTGCTTGCCGGCGAGCTGCTGTGGGTGGGCTTCCGCGTGCTGACCATCTCGGCCGTCTTCCTGGCGGTCATGACCCTGTTCGGGATCCCGCGCTATCCGCTCGCCCTGCTGGCCATTCCCGCGGCGATCCTCACCGGGCTGGCCTTCAGCGCGTCGGTCATCGCCTTCGCTGCCACCCAGCGCACCGGCGAGGGGTTCAGCTGGCTGTTCCGCTTCGTGATCAACCCGCTCTTCCTGTTCAGCGGCACGTTCTTCCCGCTGAGCCAGCTGCCCGACGCGGTCGAATGGGCGGCGGCGCTCACCCCGCTCTACCACGGGGTCGCGCTGGTGCGCGGTACGGTGCTGGCGGAGCAGGCGTTCCTGGGGCCGTGGCCGCTGCACGTCGCCTACCTGGTCGCCTTCGGCGCCGTGGGCGCGTTCCTGGCCCATCGGCTCCTGAAGCGACGACTGCTGAGCTGAGGATGGCCCGATGACCGTCGTCACCCGCCGCCTGCCGGCCTCCGGCGCCCTGCCGGAGGTGCTCGGCACGCTGCGGCGCGCGATGCGCGTCTTCCAGCGCAACCTGATGGTTTACCGCCACAGCTGGATCGTCATCGTGTCCGGCTTCTTCGAGCCGCTCTTCTACCTGCTCGGCATCGGCTACGGGCTGGGCTTCTTCGTGGAGAGCGTGGAGGTGGCGCCGGGATTCGCGATTCCCTACGCCGCGTTCGTGGCACCCGGACTGCTGGCCATGTCCTGCATGAACGGCGCGATCGCCGAGACGATCTTCAACGTCTTCTTCCGCCTCAACTACGAGCGGATCTACGAGGGCATGATGGCCACGCCCATCGGCATCCGGGACATCGCCGTCGGTGAGCTGATCTGGTCGCTCTTCCGCGGGACGATGTACGCCGCCGCGTTCGTGGGCGTCATCTTCCTGCTGGGCCTGGTGTTCTCGCCGTGGGTGGTGCTGGTCGTCCCCGCCGCCGTGCTGCTCGGCGCCGCGTTCAGCGCCGCCGGCCTGGCCGCCACCTCGTTCATGCGCACCGTGCAGGACTTCGACCTGCCCATGGGCCTGGTGGTCATGCCGATGTTCCTGTTCGGCGGCGTCTTCTTCCCGCTCAGCGTCTACGAGACGGTCTCCCCCGCCATCCGGTGGGTCATCGAGGCGCTGCCGCTGTACCGCGGCGTACACCTGTTCCGGGGCCTGTCGACCGGCATCATCGAGCCGTCCATGCTCTTCGACGTCCTCTACCTGGTGACCTTCACGATCATCGGCCTCTGGATCGCGATGGCCCAGATGGAGCGGCGCCTGGTCAAGTAGTCGGCGGCTCGGCGCGGCCGGTCAGCATCGGCGCCGCGGCCCGCACGTACTCCCAGCCCGATGCCACCGACAGCGCGGTGGCCAGGATGAGCGTCCAATAGCCGATGTCGTAGATCCACGGCAGCGCCCGCGTGCCGACGCCCGACAGCGGGCCGCCGGTGATGGCATCGAAGAAGAGCAGCAGCAGCCCCATGCCCACCAGCGTGGCCAGCGTCTTGCCCTTGCCGAGCGCGCGCGCCGGCATGACGACGGCGACACCGGCCGCCACCTGGCGCACGCCCTGGACGACCAGCTCGCGAATGATCAGGAGGGCCACCATCCAGGTCGGCAGGAGGTTGACCTCGACCATGGCGATCAGCACGCCGGCGACGAGAACCTTGTCGGCGGTGAGGTCCATGAACACGCCCAGGGCGTTCACCTCGCCGCGCGAGCGGGCCAGGCGGCCGTCGATGAAGTCGGTGGCGGCCGCCACGCCGAAGAGCAGGAAGGCAAGCAGCCCCGCCCCCTCGAACGGCCACAGCAGGAGCACGATCACCACCGGCGTGGCCGCGATCCGGAACAGGCCGAGCAGGTTTGGCGTAGAGGTCAGGCGCGGCCGGGCGCCGGACCAGGTGCCGGTCGGCGGGGGCGGACCGGGCCGCCGGTCAGCGGTCGACATCGCTGCGCAGGACCTCCTTCTCCCCGACCCGGCGCTCGGTCCCGGCCCGCAGGCGGGCGATGTTGTCCGCGTGCGAGCCGATGACGATCGCCCCGGCCGCCAGAGCGTACCCCACCGCCGGCCAGCTCCCGGAGCCGATGAGCGCCAGCAGGCCCGTCACCAGCACGGCGCCGGCGGCGCCCACGAGCGAGGCCGCCGACACGTAGCGCCAGCGCCACACCACCAGGAGCATGGCGGGCAGCAGGATCGCCACGCTGAGGGGCGAGAGGGCGAGCAGGCCGCCCCCGGTGGTGGCCACTCCCCGGCCGCCGGTGAATCGGATGAAGACCGACCAGTTGTGCCCGATCACCGCCGCAAGCGCCGCGGCGGCGACCACCGACTCCGCCTCGGCCCCGTCGAAGGCGAGGCGTGCCAGGAGGACCGCCACCAGGCCCTTCAGCAGGTCGAGCAGGAGGACCGCGGCGCCCCATCCGGTGCCCAGGGTCCGCATCGCGTTGGTGGCACCGGTGCGCCCCGACCCGTAGTCGCGCAGGTCCACACCGCCGACGAGGCGCCCGACCAGCAGGCCCACCGGGACGGCGCCCAGCAGGTCGCCGGCGACGACTACGGCGGCAGCCCCCGCGGGGCCGGTCACCGTCTCAGCGTGGAGCGTGGCGTGGCCGCTGGGCCGCCCGGCGCTGCGCGAGCCGCGCGACCCAGGCGAGCAGCAGCCAGGCGGCCGCCACCGCCAGGCCCACGTACAGCGAGAACGGCATGTCCGGCCACGTCATGGACAGCGCGAGCAGCCCGGCCATCGCGGCGCCGCCCACGGCCAAGGCCAGGAATCGACCGGTCACGAACTGGAAGTCGCCGGACTCCCCCGGCCGGCGCTCGCGCCGCGGGCGCGTGCCGCGGCCGCGCTGGGCGGCGGGCGGCAGCGAATAGGGGTCCTGGTTCTTGGTGAGGCGCTTGTAGGCGCGCCGCTCCGCTCGTGACATCGGCTTCGAGTGTAGCCGCCCTCAGGCCTCCTCGCGCTGCGGGGGCCGGCGCGTGCCGGAGGACCCCATCGGGCTGTGGCTGTCCTCCACCTTGAGCTGCACCGGGTCGGTCCCGAACAGCGCGGTCAGCAGCCAGTCGAGGCCGACCCGCACCTTGCGGTTGATGCCGGGCGTCCGGCTCCAGTAGTAGCCGCGCCACATGAACCAGGCGACGAGGCCGCGGACCTTGATGCCGAACACCTCGCCCACGCCGGTGCGGTGGCCGATGGAGGCCAGCTGGCCGAGTGGCGTGTAGCGAAACGGCCGCTGCTGGCGCCCCTGGATGCGGGCCAGGATGTTGTCTGCCAGCACCTTCGCCTCGCGCACCGCGTTCTGCGCGGTCGGAGCGTGGGCCCGGCCGGCCGGGTCCTCGACGTTCGGGATCATCGCGCAATCCCCGATGGCGTACACGCCCTCCCGGCTGGTCTGCATCGTCGCGGCGGTCAGCGCACGGCCGCCGCGGTCGGTCTCGACGCCGCACTCGCCGATGATCGGCGCCGGGCGCACCCCGCCGGTCCAGACCACCGTGCGGGTCGGGATGGACGCGCGCTCGCCGCCGTGCTCCACCACGACCGCGTCCTCGCGCACCTCGCGGATGGCGGTTCGCAGCATGACGCGGAGGCCGCGGTCCTCCAGCTTGCGGCGCGCGTAGGCGCCCATGTCCGGGGACTGCTCGCCGAGCAGCCGGTCACCGAGCTCGACGATGTACGTCCGGACCGCTTCGCGCGGGATCCTGGGGTAGTAGCGCCTGCGCAGGCGCCCGACGAAGTCCTCCATCTCGCCGGCGGTCTCGACGCCGCTGAACCCGCCCCCGCCGACGACGAAGGTGAGCTGCGCGGCGCGCTCCGCCTCGTTTTCCTCCAGGTCCGCCCGCTCCAGCA
>JAPSGM010000253.1 GCA_031177555.1 Chloroflexota bacterium | reverse complement strand
GGCGACGTCGTCCACGCCCTGAGGGAGACCTGCGGGCACGCCGGCGGGCCGCTGTCGCAGGGCGAGCTGCGCGGCGACGTGCTCGTCTGCCCCTGGCACTACTCGCACTTCCGGCTGAGCGACGGCTCGGTGCGCCATGGGCCCGCCACCCACCGGCAGCCCGCCTACCTGGCGCGGATCAGCGAGGGCCAGGTGGAGGTGCAGGGCCCGATCGAGTAGGTTCGTTCCCGAACGCGGCGCCGGCCGCACCCGAAACGTTGCCAAATGCCCGCCGGAGGACCAGGCGGCGCCGATGCGGCCCCCGAAACCGGCCATATTCCCCGCCAGGTGATCGTGTGGGCCCGATTTGCAGGGTTCGCGCCACGAATCGGCCGCGGGCGTGCGCCCCGGGCGAATCTGGCAAGGTTACGGCGCTGCGCGGGACCCCACCGCGAGGGGGGTTCCTCCGCGGATTCGGTATCCTTTGGCAGTTCGGCCGCCAATCCCTCTCGCAGGAGATGATCCCGCGTGACCTACCGCCTGACCGACGAGCACGAGGAGCTGCGGGCCGTCGTGCGCGAGCTGGCCGAGGAGCGGATCGCGCCCCGTGCCGCCGAGATCGACGAGACGGCGGAGTTCCCCTGGGACCTCAAGGAGCTGCTGGCCAAGCAGGACCTGCTGGGGACGTGCTTCCACGAGCGGCACGGGGGGACGGGCCTGGACGCCATCGGCCAGGCGATCCTGGTCGAGGAGATCGCGCGCGCCGACGCCACCACCAGCCTGATCCCCATCGTGCAGAAGCTCGGCGCGCTGCCGATCCTGCTGGCCGGGAGCGACGAGCAGAAGGACCGATACTTCCCGCGGCTCGCCTCGGGGGAGTGGCTAATCGCCTTCGCCCTGACCGAGGCCGCGGCGGGCAGCGACGTATCGGCCAATCGCATGCGGGCGCGGCTGGAGAGCGACTGCTACGTCCTCAACGGCTCCAAACGGTTCATCACCCACGGCAGCGTCGCCAACCTGCTGACCGTCTTCGCCCTGACAGATCCGGACGCCGGCGGCCGCAGGGGGATGAGCGCCTTCATCGTCGAGACGGAAACGCCGGGGTTCGCCGCTCCACGGGTCGAGCACAAGATGGGCATTCGCGGCTCACCCACGGCCGAGCTGACATTCGACGACGTTCGTATCCCTGTGCAGAACCGCCTCGGCGCCGAGGGCGAGGGCTTCAAGATCGCCATGGAGACGCTTGATCGCTCGCGGCTGAGCATCGCCGCGCAGGCGGTCGGCATCGCCCAGGGCGCGATCGACGCCGCGGTGCGCCATGCCGCCGATCGGCAGCAGTTCGGCCAGCGCGTGGCGGACTTCCAGGGCATCCAGTTCATGCTCGCCGACATGGCCAGCCAGACCGAGGCCGCCCGCCAGCTGACGTACGCCGCGGCCGCCAGGGTGGACGCGGCGGCATGGGACCTGCCGTACTGGACCAGCAGCGCCAAGCTGGTGGCTGGCGACACGGCCATGCGGGTCACCACCGACGCCGTCCAGGTACTGGGCGGCTATGGCTATATCACCGAGTACCCCGTTGAGCGAATGATGCGTGACGCGAAGATCACGCAGCTCTACGAGGGGACCCAGCAGATCCAGCGCCTCGTCATCGCGCGCCAGCTGCTCCAGCGAGCGGGCGTCGGGGCAGAAGCATCGGACAGGAGAGAGACCAGCGCGTGAGGATCGTCGTCTGCATCAAGCAGGTGCCCGCCACCACCGCCGAGAAGCGCTACACATCGGACCTGCGCCTCGACCGGGCGTCCGCCGAGTCGGTCATCAACCCGCTCGACGAATACGCCATCGAGCAGGCGCTGCGGCTGGCGGAGGGCGGCGCCGTCGAGGGCGTCGCCTACCTGTCCATGGGCCCGGAGCGGGCGGGCGAGGCGCTGCGGCGAGCGCTGGCCATGGGCGGCGATGATGCCTACCTGGTGACCGACCCGGCGCTGGCCGGCGCGGACGAGTGGGCCACCGCCGTGGTGCTGGCGGCCGCGCTGGACAAGCTCGCGCCGGACGTGGCGCTGATGGGGATGGCCTCCGACGACGCGCGAGGCTCGCTGGTCCCCGGCGCGGTCGCCGCCAGGCGCGGCCTGCCGCTGCTCTCCTACGGCTCGGAGCTCTCGCTGGCCGATGGCATGGCGCGGATCCGCCGCCTGTCCGCGACCGGCTTCGACATGATCGAGGCGCCGCTGCCGGTGGTCGCCACCGTCACCGACCAGGTCGGGGAGCCCCGCTATGCCAGCCTGAAGGGCATCATGGCGGCCAAGCGCAAGCCGCTGGAGACGTGGTCGCTGGCGGACATCGGGATAGACGGCGAGACGCTGCGTGGCGCGGCGCTGACGCAGGTGGTCGAGGCCAAGCCCCCGGAGGAAAAGGCGCCCACCGAGCGGATCGAGAACGTGAGCCCGGACGAGGCCGCGGCTAGGATCGCCGACTGGCTGGCGGCGCGCAAGCTGATATGAGCAACGACGTCTTCTTCCTCGCCGAGTTCGCCGAGGGCAAGCCGCTGCGCAGCGGCCTGGAGCTGGCGGCCGGCGCGCGGGAGCTCGCAACGCAGTCCGGCGGGGCCGCCGTGGCCCTGGCCTATGGCGACGGGGCCTCCACCGGCGCGGCCGGCCTGGGTGCCGCCGGCGCAGCCCGGGCCATGGTGCTGGGCTCGGAGGCCGCGCCCGCCATCACCTTCGCCGCCGCTGCGGCCGAGGCCGTCCGTGCCGCGGAGCCGGTGGCCGTCCTGGCGCCGGCCACCCCGAACGGCCGCGACCTGGCCTCGGCGCTGGTCGGGCTGCTGGACCTGCCGGCCTTCGGGCCGGTGCGCGCGGCGCGGATCGAGGACGGGAAGCTGCGCACCGAGCAGGCCACGCTGCAGGGCACCGTCATCACCGTGTCCGAGCCAGCCGACGGCGCGCCGCAGCCGGCGGTGGTCCTGGTCCTGGCCAACACCTTCACGCCCACCGACGGCGGCTCCGGTAGCGCGGAGGTGACCGAGGCGACCGCGGCCGATGCCGGGCCGTTCGGCACGGCGCGGGTGGCCGAGTCGCATCCCGCCGAGGCGGCGGTCGTCAACCTGGAAGAGGCGACCGTCATCGTGGCCGGTGGCCGGGGCGTCGGCGGCGAGGAGGGGTTCAAGCCGCTCCACGAGCTCGCCGCGGCGCTGGGCGGCGCGGTGGGCGCCAGCCGCGCGGCGGCCGATGCCGGTTGGATCCCGTACCAGCTCCAGATCGGCCAGACCGGGAAGGTCGTCAAGCCGGCCGTGTATCTTGGGCTCGGGATCTCCGGTGCCATCCAGCACCGGGTTGGCATGCAAA